>DASWOE010000222.1:0-2545 GCA_036398875.1 Rhizomicrobium sp. | reverse complement strand
GAATAGAATCGATAGGACGACGCCACGCCGGACTTCGTATCGGTGATCGTCAGCCGATAGGAACCATAGGGAATGTTCTGCGCCAGCTTGGCCGGCGTCCCGGCGCCGATGTCGAGCTTGCCCGAGGTGATCAGCCGGTCGCGCGTGACCGCTTCATATTTCCACGAGCCGTCCTTCTGATACCACTGATAGGTGGTGTCCTCGCGCACCCAGGAATAGGTCAGGCCGCCGAGCGCGATGCGCTTGCCGTCGGCATCGACCGCAACGGCCTCGAAGCCGGCGCGGGCGTTCTCCGCCACCGAACCATCGTCGAAGTCGGGACGGATGCCGATCAGCACGTCATGGGTGCGGACCGGGATATCGACGCTCTTGTCCGTGGTGCGCCCGCCCGGCTCGTGGATCGAAATCTTCACCGCTGCCTTGAGGGGCAAGGTGGTGTCGGCGAGATCGCCGACCGGCCCCGTCGCCTCGGTCACCCCGGTCGCGTCGGTTTGCGGCACCGTCATCTGCACATCGACGGAGGAGAAGGTGTCGTCGATACGGCCGAATTGATAGTCCTTGAAGGCCGGGAAGGGTTGGCCATCGACTTCGATCCTGGCGGTCCCGTCGCCCGAGAGGCCGGACGCCGGCGCGCCATAGAGGAACCGGCTTTCCGCCCGCACCTTGATGTCCTCGCCGGGATGCACGACCGCGGTCTCGGCGGTCAGCGTCACTTTCAGCTTCTGCGGCACGAAATCGGCGACGTCGAACTGCACGCGCCCGACCGGCGCGGCCTTCGGATCGACATAGGCCGCGATCTGCCAGCGGCCATGCGGCGCGCGGTTGCCGAGCTTGAGCGCCCAGGCCGCGGCGCCGGCCTGAAGCGCGGCGCCGGCGACCGTGGTGCGCGCGACTTCGAGGCCGTCGGGCCGCGTCGCGATCAGCGTCAGCACGGAGGTGATCGCCGCGCCCAGCCGGTCGCGCAGCAGGGTGGTCGATTGCACCGTCTCGCCGGGACGGTAGACGCCGCGCTCGGTATAGACATAGGCGTCGATCGGGCCGGGCGTCTCGCGACCGCTGACGCCGCGATCGGTCAGATCGAAGGCCGAGCGGCGCAAATCGAGAAAGCTGAAATCGCCGCCATTGCCATAGGCCATGACGACGACCGGCGCGTCGCCGCCGGTGGCGCGCAACAGGCCGGCCGGAAAATCGGCGCGGCCGTCGCTGCCGGTGGTCACGGTCGAGAGGACGTTGTTGTCCTTCGCCACCAGCGTCAGCTTGACGCCGCCGAGCGCCCCGGCGCTGGCGTAAGACCGCGCGAATACGCTGAGCCCGTCGGCGCCCTGGAAGGTGGTGAGCGCGATGTCGGAATCGATCACCCATTGCGTCGCGATGGTGCCGTCTTCGTAGTAATCCTTGGTGTCGTCCTGCGCCGCGTCCATCGCGAGCAGCACATAGGCGCCGGGCGGCTTGCCCTTCAGGATGTCGTGGATGGGCACGAGCGTCACGATGGAGTCATTCTTGACGTTGGCCACGTCCATCGTGCCCTGCCAGACAAGGGCGCCCTGGCTGCTTTCGAGATCGGTGTCCTTCCAATTGTAGAGCGTGGTCTCATCGACCGTGCCGCTCTCGATCTGCGACAGCAGCCGGTCGCCGACGCGGACCACCTTGAGGCGAAGCTTGACGATATTGACCGTCGTGACCGGCACGCCGTCGGCATTCTCGCGCGGCAGGATGATGCCGCCGGAGAAGCGCACCAGCGAGGGCTTGTCGCGCAGCTCGACCGGAACGGTCTCGTCCTCGGCCAGCTTCTCGCCGGTGGCGGCCGGCAGGCCGCTCTTCAGCGTCAGCTGATAGGTGGTGTTGAAGTCCAGGCCGGCGATGCACAGCCGGTCGTCCACGACATGGGAGGCGACCTTCACCTTCGGGTCGATGGAGAAATAGTCTTCGTAATGCGTCCTGCCGGAGGCATCGAGGCTGCGGGTGAAGACGAGGCACGCCTCCGCCTGCGGCTTGGTGGTGTCGACCTCCAGCCGGCGGAAGGCGAAATAGGGCGACTGCGCCATCTGCGACGGCGTCATGCTGCCGGTGATCGCCGAAAGTCCGTTCTGGAGCCGGGCGAGGAAGCCGCCGCCAAGCGGGGCGTTGGCGCCGCCGCCCAGGAAATAAAGCGCGCCGACCACGACCGCGACGATCACCGCGACGCCGCCGCCGATCAATATGTAAAGCCGATTGTTGCTCACGGAACGCCCCCAAAGCGAGACGAAGAGCCTATCACGCGCCTCATCCTTGTGCGCAGCAATTCGTCGGCGTCACCTTCGATGCGGAAAAAGGCGGCATATTGTCAAAGCTGCAAGGCGGAAAAAAATTTATGCGCCCGCACCCGGCGTCTAGCGCGGCGGCGGGCAGGCGATGCTGCGGTGCAGATAACGGCATTGCCGGATCGGCTTGCCGTCCGAATCATAGAGCTGGATGTTCCATCCCCCCGACGGCTTGGTCCGCGTCAGCAGGAGAAATCCGAAACCGCCGACCGACAACCCGGTCTTCACATGCACGCCGGAGTTGC
>DASWOE010000221.1:0-2848 GCA_036398875.1 Rhizomicrobium sp. | reverse complement strand
CCGGGTCGAGACGGTGGAGGCCGTGCTGAAATTCTATCGCGACATCGAGTCCGAGCGGGCCTCGCTCGGCTACGACATCGACGGCGTGGTCTACAAGGTGGACCGGCTCGACCTGCAGGAGCGGCTGGGCTTCGTCTCGCGCTCGCCGCGCTGGGCGATCGCGCACAAATTCCCCGCCGAGCAGGCCGAGACGATCCTCGACGGCATCGACATCCAGGTCGACCGCACCGGCAAGCTCGCGCCGGTGGCGCGGCTGAAGCCGATCACGGTCGGCGGCGTGGTGGTGCAGAACGCGACGCTGCACAACGAGGACGAGATCGCCCGCCTCGACGTGCGCATCGGCGACACCGTGGTGATCCAGCGCGCCGGCGACGTCATCCCGCAGGTCGTGCGGGTCGTCCCGGAGAAGCGCAAACGCGGCGCGAAGAAATACGAATTCCCCCACACATGCCCGGCCTGCGGCAGCCATGCGGTGCGCGAGGTCGATGAGAAGACCGGCAAGGAAGACGTCGATCGGCGCTGCACCGGCGGGCTCATCTGCCCGGCGCAGGCGGTGGAGCGGCTCCGCCATTTCGTCTCGCGGCTGGCCTTCGACATCGAGGGCTTCGGCGGCGTCTATATCGAGACGCTGTTCGAGAAGGGCCTGTTGAAGGAGCCGGCCGACATCTTCCGTCTCGCCAGGACGCCCGACGTGCTGAACCGCGCGTTGGCGCAGCGCCGGGCGGAACTGTCGGCGGAGCGGCGCGCCAAGGACGGCAAGGACGAGGCGAAGACGTCGAAGAAGGATGACGAGGAAGAGAGCAAGCTGGTCGAGAATCTCGTCGGCGCCATCGACGCGCGGCGGACGATCGCGTTCGACCGCTTCCTCAACGCGCTCGGCATCCGCCATGTCGGCGAGACCAATGCGCGGCTGATCGCGCGCAACTATCCGGGTGTCGAGGCCTTCGTGGCCGCGATGGAGGGCGACGGCGCGGTCGCCGAGCTCGACGAGATCCAGGGCATCGGCGAGGTGCTGGCGCAGGCGATCAAGGATTTCTTCGACGAGAAACACAATCGCGATGTTGTCGATCATCTCCTGGAGGAGGTGACGGTGGTGCCGCTGGCGGCGCGCAAGGTCGAGGGCTCGCCGGTCGCGGGCAAGACGGTGGTGTTCACCGGCAGCCTCGAGAAGATGACGCGGCAGGAGGCCAAGGCGCGGGCGGAATCGCTGGGTGCCAAGGTATCGGGTTCGGTATCGGCCAAGACCGATCTCGTCGTCGCCGGCCCGGGCGCCGGCTCCAAGCTCGCCGAAGCGCAGAAGTACGGCGTGGCGGTGATCGACGAGGACGCCTGGCTGAAGATGATCGAGGGGCTGTAACTCGGTTGTCATCACCCGCGAATGCGGTCGATTCAGTTCAAGCAGGCCCAAGTCCGAGACGGCGAGTCGCGTCACCTGGATGGCCCGCAGTCGCGGGCCATGACATCCTCAGCTGGATAGCGCCTTCGCCAGGATCGGCAGGCTGACGTCCATGCGGTAATCGACCGAGGAGTGGTTGTCGGGGAATTCCTCATAGGTGTGCGCCACGTCCATCGCCGTCAGCCGCTTGTGCATGCGCCGCGCGCCATAGACGAGGTTGTACTGATCGACATCGCCGCAATCGATATAGAGCGCCTTGAGCGCCTTCAGCCCCGGTCCGTACCGCTCCACCAGGGTCAGCGGGTCCCAGGCCATCCAGTTGGCCCAGCGCTCTTCGATGAACTCGCAGGTGTCCGGCGTCACCGGCAGGCGCACGCCGTAGGGCGCGTCGGAAACGGGATCGAAGCTCGCGGCCTGCGCAAACATCATGATGAGGTGGACGTCGCTGTCCTTGGTCTTCTTCGCGTCCCAGAACGCATCGACCCATTTGCCGATGTCCGGCTCCTTCGCCAGCGCGCGCAGCACCGGCACGAATTCGTGGCGGTAGAGCAGCTCGAACCCCATGTCGCCGGAATGCACCGCGGCGGCCGACCAGAAATCGGGATGGAGCAGGGCGTGCACCATGGCGCCATAGCCGCCGCTCGACTTGCCGAAGATGCCGCGCCGGCCCTTGCCGCCGCAGCCGAACTTGCCCTCGACGAACGGCATGACCTCGTCGCGCAGGAAATCGTCCCAATGGCCCATGGCGACCGAGTTGACGTACTGGTTGCCGCCGAGCCGGGTGAAGCAGTCCGGGAAGACGACGCAGACCGGCGCCATCGCCCCGCTCGCGATCAGGCGGTCGAGCCGCTCCGGCAGGTTCTCGCCGAAATTCTTCCAATTGGTGTGCACCGGCCCGCCGGCGCTGAACCCGACCACGTCCATCAGAAGCGGCAGGCCGCGCCCGTCATGGCCGTGCGGCACATAGACGTCGATCCGGCGCCGCGTCGGATCGCCGAGCAGATTGCCCTTGAGCGCCTTGCCGTCCAGATGCAGGCGATGAAGGGTGCCGGCGGGAGTGTTGGGGTCCTTGTGCATGGCTCAAATCGCCCGCGTCGCGTGTTCCAGCCAGGGCCGCGTCTCCTCATCGACCAGCGGCGCGATCGTCTCGCGCACGCGGGCATGATAGGCGTTGAGCCAGGCGCGTTCGGCCGCGGACAGGAGCGTCGGCTCCACCAGGCCAAGATCGATCGGCGCCAGCGTGACGGTTTCGAACTCCATGAAGTTGCGCTCGGGATCGCCGCCGGGAATCGGCTTGGCCTCGGTCACCACGACCAGGTTCTCGATGCGGATGCCGTATTCGCCGGTCTTGTAATAGCCGGGCTCGTTGGAGCAGATCATGCCGCGCTTGAGCGGCGGCACGACATGCCGCTTGGAGATGTTCTGCGGTCCTTCGTGCACGGACAGATAGGA
>DASWOE010000220.1:0-12340 GCA_036398875.1 Rhizomicrobium sp. | reverse complement strand
GCGCGCTTGGCGCCGATCACGCGCGGCAGACGGTGCAGGCCGCCGGCGAGCGCCGCCAGGCCGACGCGCGGCTCGGGCAGCGCGAACACGGCGCCGTCGGCGGCGAGGATGATGTCGCAGGCGAGCGCGATCTCGAAGCCGCCGCCCATGGCGATGCCGTTGACCGCCGCGATCAGCGGCTTGTCGAGATCGAAGCGGCTTGCGAGCCCGCCGAAGCCGCTGGGATGGCGCGGCAGCACGGTGCCGGCGCTGCCGCCGCCCGCCGCCGTCACCTTCAGATCGTTGCCGGCGGAGAAAGCCCGCTCGCCGGCACCCGTCACGATCGCCACCCACGCGTCCGGATCGGCGGCGAAATCGTCGAACACCTGCGCCAGTTCGGCATGGGCGGGCGCATGCAGCGCGTTCATCACTTCGGGCCGGTTGAGGGTGACGATGGTCAGCCGCCCCTCCCGCTCGACCTTGCAGAATTCGTAATGCGCCATGGGCTTTTCCGCCTTGATTCCGCAAATTCTCGGTGCCGTGCGCCGCCGCAGCAAGGCTTAAGTAACTATTTAACTCTAGATTCTCAGCCGCGACGGAAGCTTTTGCGGATCATGCCGGACAACTGGACCATAAGCGCTGCGGGTCAAAGCTACGGCCCCTATACGCTGCAACAGATGCAGGCCTTCGTCGGCGAAGGCCGCCTCGCCACGCATTCGCTCGTCGCCCCCGCGGGCGACACGCAATTCCGTGCCGCCGGCACGTTCCCCGCGCTGGCAAGGCTGTTCGCGCCGGCAGGCCCGGTCCCCTCGGCGACCGGAAAGTTCGTGACCGCGGGCGGCGTCGAAAGCGACGAGGATACGATCTCGCCGACCTTCGGACGCAGCAATGACGAGCCGCGCACCGGCGACCGTGGCCGCTTCGTGGTGATCGCCGACATGAAATCGCGTTCGATCTCCGGCCTGGAGGAAGAGATTTTCAATCTCGGCCCGGCCAACGCCCTGATGCCGCAGGCCTGGCTTCTGATCAGCGACCACCCGATCAATTTCATCCGCAACGCGCTGGTCCAGAAGCTCGGCAAGATGGACGTGCTGTTCATCGTCGATGCCACGCACAACAAGGCGGCCTGGTTCAATTTCGGCCCCGAATCCGACACCCGCATCCGCCGGGTGTGGACCGCGCAGCACGAGCCCGTCGCCAAGGCGGGTTAGCGTGCCGGCATCCCGCTAGCCGACCTGTCTCAATTTCGTGGCGAAGCGCCGGCGATTGTGGACGTAAGTCGCCGCCGAAATCTTGAGCCCCGCCAATTCCGCCTCGGTCAGCATGCGCGCCACGCGCGCCGGCGCGCCCAGGATCATCGCGCCGTCCTCGAACTGCTTTCCTTCCGTCACCAGCGCATTCGCGCCGACCAGGCAGTTCTTCCCGATCCGCACACGGTTCAGCAGGGTCGAGCCCATGCCGATCAGCGAGCCGTCCTCGACGGTCGCCGAATGCAGGATCACGCGGTGGCCGACCGTGCAGCCCGCGCCGATGGTCGTGGGCTGGCCCGGATCGGTGTGGATGACGGTCAGATCCTGGACGTTGGAATTCTCGCCGACCGTGATCCAGTCATTGTCGCCGCGCAGCACCGCGCCCCACCACACCGACGCGCCCTTGAGCAGGCGCACCTTGCCGACCAGCACGGCATCGGGCGCGACCCAATACTCGCCTTCGGGCGGGAGTTCCGGAGCGGCGTCTTCGAGCGCATAGATCGGCATGACGGTCTCGTGAAGAGAATGGCACCGTCATTGTGGCAAAGGAATTTTGCGAAGGCGAGCCTGGTTGGGGCATACTGCGCCATGGCTCCCGCTTCGCATGCCCTGCCCGTCCTGGATCACGCGCTGGCGCACCGCATCGTCGAGGATTCGATCCGCACCTATTTCCGCAAGCGCCGCTCGCGCGTGCCGGCCTTCGTGGAGCGCACCTTTTCGTTCAAGGGCGCGCTCGAAACCCATCGCCATGCGTTCGGCCAGGATCTGTGGCGCGCGCCCCTCAACGCCGCGCTGGCCGGACCGCAGCTCGGCCTCAGCGCCGCCGCCGCGCTGCTGAAGGCCGCCGGTCGGCGCGAAACGGCCGAGAAATTGCGCGCCCGCGAGCTCTTTTTCCGCACCACGGTCGCGGCCGAAATCGAACGGCGCCTGATCGTCGATCTGCTGGAGCTTCCCTATACCGGCTTCGGCGAGCCGAGTTTCCATGACGCGCTCGCGGTCGAGATACTCGGCGACGGCCGCCTGGACGGCGCGCTCGGCGCGCTGAACGGGCCATGGGGCGAGAAGCAGCGCCTGATGATGGACGAAAAGCTGGCCCAGCAGGTCGCGATCTATCTCAACGCCCGCGGGGCCGCCGGCGAGGTGGTGAGCGCGGCCGTGACCATGACCGCGGGCGGCGCCCTTTTGCACCAGGCGACGCCCGGCTTTCTCACGCTGGGTCCGGCCCTGGCGCAGGCGCTTGGCGCCAAGATCGGCGGCGCGGCGGCGCTCGGCGTCACCGCGGCGGTGCTCGCCGCCACCGCGACGGCCGCCGCCTTCGCCGGCATCGTCACCGATCCCCTGCAGAGCGCGCTCGGCATCCATCATCTGCGCCTGATCGCGCTGCTCGACACGCTGGAGAATGCCTTTCTCGGCGGCGATGCGCGCCTGGCCATTCCGGAACGCTATGCGGCGCGACTGATCGATCTGGTCGATGCGCTCGTTTCGATCGCAGGGCATATGCGGGCCTGACGATCCGTCCACAGATTTCACATTTGATTCGCACAAACACTGCTACGCTTTTCTTGTCGGAGCGTGATTCGACATAGAGGGGACCGGATTTAGTGCAGCTCTGCACTTCATTCCCGAAATACCCGGGCAACGAAGTCCGCCCTTCCACGCACGCCGACATCTCCATCAACCCAAGCGTTTTGTTCCTGACCAGGGAGACTCCATGGCCAAGCGTTCCGCGCGCTATAAAGCCCGCGATTTCCAGGAATCCGAAAACGTCCATCCCTTCCCTTCCCGCAGCGGCTGGAATCCGCGCGGCGACGACGACGTTCGCGACCGCAAATACGTAAAGAACATCCGCGCGATGAGCGCGACGCAGCAAGTGCTGCTCGATGCCATCGAGGAACGCGCCGTGGTCCTCGCACTCGGCCCCGCCGGAACCGGAAAGACCTATCTCGCCATCGCCAAGGCTGTCGAAGCCCTGGAGGCCGGACGCTGCGGCCGCATCGTATTGTCGCGGCCCGCGGTGGAGGCCGGCGAGAGCCTCGGTTTCCTGCCCGGCGATCTCAACGAGAAGCTGGCGCCGTATCTGCGGCCGCTCTACGACGCATTGACCGAGCGGCTCGGCACCAAGCGGCTCAAGGCGCTGGTCGCCGACGGCGTGATCGAGATCGCGCCCGTCGCCTATATGCGCGGGCGCACGCTGAGCGACTGCTATGTCGTGATCGACGAGGCGCAGAACTGCACCTACACGCAGCTCAAGATGCTGCTGACGCGGCTGGGCTGGCGCTCGACCATGGTGCTGACCGGCGATCCCGATCAGACCGACCTGCTCCAGGGCATGTCGGGCCTCGGCGACATCGCCGACCGTCTCGAAAAGGTTCCCGAGATCGCCGTGGTTCGCTTGGGCGATGCCGACATCATCCGCCATCCGCTCGTCGCGGGCATGCTGACGGTGCTGTAGCGGCGCGATATCCGCGACGCCGGACAGCGGCAATCGCCGTTGCCGGCGTCGGTCGATGGATTTCGCCGTCCGATACCGTCGCCCGACGGCGTTTGAGCCTATCGCGGGAAGGCGGCTTGTGACGAGCAGGTGCCGGAGGTCGTACGGACGCGAATTCAGCGGGGAATGCGTCGGCTGCCCAGGATGCGGTACGCAAGAACTGCGGCGCCCGGGCGCGGGTTTGACAGGCGACCTTTATTATTCTAATTAGCTAAATAGCTAATTCACAATGTGAGAATGGATCCGCTCTCCACCACCTTTCAGGCGCTTGCCGATCCGACGCGGCGCGCCATCCTGGCCCAGCTCGCCGGCGGCGAACGCTCGGTGACCGAGATCGCGGCGCCGTTCGATATGAGCCTGCCCGGCATATCGAAGCACCTGAAGGTGTTGGAGCATGCCGGCCTCATCTCCCGCAGCCGCGCGGCGCAATGGCGCCCCTGCAAGCTCGAACCCGAAGCGTTGAGGGGCATCGATGGCTGGCTGGAGGAATACCGCCGGCTGTGGAACCAGCGCCTCGACCGGCTCGAAGACTACCTGGCCGAACTCCAAGCGAAGGGAAAGAAACGTGGCCGCGCCAGAAAGTGACACCCGCGTTCCGGCGGACGAACCGATCATCGCATTCACCCGCCTGCTGGACGCGCCGCGGGCGCTGGTCTGGCAGGTCTGGACCGATCCCGCGCACATCGCGCGCTGGTGGGGCCCGACCGGCTTTCGCATCACCAACCACGCCATGGCGGTGACGCCCGGCGGCATCTGGGATTTCGCGATGCATGGCCCCGACGGCCGCGACTACGACAACAGGATCACCTATCACGAGGTCGTGCCGCCGGCGCGCCTCGTCTACAGCCATGGCGAGCCCGGCGACACCGAGCAATTCCACGTCACCGTCACCTTCGCCGAGGAAGGTCGCGGCAGGACGAGGCTGGTGATGCTCGCGCGTTTCCCAAGCCTGGCCGCGCGCGACCATGTCGTGCGCGAAGTCGGCGCCGTGGAAGGAGGGCAGCAGACTCTCGACCGCCTCGCCGACTACCTGGCCCGACACCCATTCTGAGCGAAGGAGACGATCATGCCGCAATATCTCACGATCTATACGCCCGCGGCCCCGGCCAACGGTCCGCCAAGTCCCGAACACATGGCCGCCATGGGCGAACTCATCGGCAAGATGAACGCGCGGGGCGCGCTGGTGGCGATGGGCGCCACGGTGCCGGGCTCGTTCAAGGTCAGCCTTGCGGACGGGACCTGCACCACGGGCGAGCTGCCGAAGACCGGCGAGAGCGGTTTCGCCATTCTCGCGGCGAAAGACCGGGAAGACGCCCTTCAAATGGTCCGGGAGTTCCTCGCGGTGGCGGGCGACGGCGAGTCGGTGGTTCATCCGTTGATGGGTCCGCCGCCGCAGGGCTGACCCATGTGACGATCGGGCGATGGGAGGAACGACGATGGACATGAATCCGATCAAGGCCGGCACGACGCTGACCCTGGAACGCCTGCTGGATGCGCCGCGCGAACTGGTGTTCCGCGTATGGACCGAAACGGAACATTTCCGCGCCTGGTGGGGACCGGCCGGCTCCGACAATGGCGAGACTAGTCTCGACCTGCGCCCCGGCGGCGAAATCCACGTTCATATGCGCGGGCCGGGCTTCGACCATCCGATGGGCGGCGAGTTCCTCGAAATCGATCCGCCGAACCGGCTCGTATTCCTGTCCAAGGCTTTCCGGAATGCCGACGGAAGCTGGCAATTCGTCAACCGCAACACCGTGACCTTCGAGGAGATCGGCAAGAACAGGACCAGGCTCACCGTTCACGTCGTCGTGCAGAGCGCTTCCGAGGTGAACGTCGTGCCCGTCGGCGGCATGGAGATGGGCTGGAACGGCAGCCTGGACCGCCTTGCGGACCTCCTCGCGCGCCTGCTTTAACGTCCTGAGAAAGGCCAGACCGCCATGTCCGACCGACCGCCCGTCTTCGCCTTGTCGCGCAGCTTCGACGCGCCGCGCGCGACCGTGTGGAAGGCCTATACCGAGATCGAACACCTGTCGCGCTGGTGGGGGCCCAAGGGCTTCACCTGGCTCAGGGGCACGCTCGATCTGAGGCCCGGCGGACTGTTCCATTACGGCATGCGCGCGCCGAACGGCGCCGAGATGTGGGGCAAGTTCGTCTATCGCGAGATCGTCGCGCTGGAGCGCATCGTTTTCGTGAACGCCTTCGCGGACGCCGACGGCGGCACGATCCGCGCGCCGTTCGCGCCCAATTGGCCGCTCGAGGTCCTCAACACCTTGCTGTTTACGGAGCACGATGGCAGGACCACGCTCGACATGACCGGCTCGCCGGTGAATGCCACGGAAGAGGAACGCAAGATGTTCGACTCGATGCGGCCGAGCCTCGACCAGGGCTTTAAGGGCACGCTCGACCAGCTCGCGGACTACCTGGAACGGATTTGAGCATCACGTCGGAGGATTTCATGCAGCGCCGCTTTTTCGTCTCGCCGCTCCTGGGCCTCGTGCTGGCGGCAGCCGCCATCGGCGCCGGCCTCGCAGCCGATGCGCCCGCGCCCATGGCGATCCCGCACGGCAGCAAGGACCTTTCGCAGGCTGTTGCCGGCACCTACACGCTCGATCCCAACCATGCCGGCGTCATCGCCCGGGTGTCGCATCTGGGCTTTTCGGTCAGCGTCTTTCGCTTCGACAAGGTCTCCGGCACGCTCGAATGGGATCCGGTCAGGACCGCCAAATCGCGCCTGACCGCCACGGTCCAGACGGGCTCCATCGCCACCAACGTTCCCGGCTTCGCCGAGGAACTTGCCGGTCCCGACTATCTCAACGCCGGCGCCTTCCCGGTTGCGACCTTCGTCTCGAAGAGCTTTCGCAAGCGCGACGCGACGCATGGAACGGTCGATGGCACCTTCACCCTCAAGGGCCGCGCCGTGCCGCTCAGCTTCGACGTCACGCTGATCGGCTGCGGCCCCGGCTTCGCCGGCGGGCCCGTCATGGGCCATGTGATCGGCATCCATGCCGAGACCCGGATCGATCCGAAGCTGTTCGCCATGGGACCGTTCTTCAAGGATCCGATCCAGCTCGTCATCGACACCGAGTTCGACCACAAGGGCTGACGGCGATGGCGCTGAAACTCTACTACCATCCGCTGTCGTCGTTCTGCTGGAAGGTCCTGATCGCGCTGTACGAGAACGGCACGACGTTCGAGCCGGTGCTGGTGGATCTGGGCGACGCGGATTCGCGCGCGGCGTTCCTCGCGATCTGGCCGGTCGGGATGTTTCCCGTCGTCGCCGATGCCGACCGCGACTGGATGGTGCCGGAATCCTCCATCATCATCGAATATCTGGCGCAACACTATCCGGGGCCGTCCCGGCTCCTGCCCGACGACGCGGAGCTGGCGCGCCAGGTGCGCATGCGCGACCGCTTCTTCGACCTGCACATCCATCAGCACATGCAGAAGATCACCGGCGACCGTTTGCGGCCGGCGGGCGGCAAGGACGCGCTCGGCGTGGCGCTGGCGCGCGAGCGGATGCGCACCGCGCTGCACCTCGTCGAAAGCGATATCGGCGCGCAATGGCTGATGGGCGAGACATTCACGATGGCCGACTGCGCCGCCGCGCCGGCCCTCTATTACGCCGACAAGGTCATGCCGCTCGCAGCGGACTTTCCGAAGACGGCCGGCTATCTCGGGCGCCTCGCCGCGCGACCGTCCTTCGCGCGCGTCCTCGACGAAGCCGCGCCCTATGCCCATTTGTTTCCGACCTAGAGACCCGGCCGGGCCCGTCGCGTACCGGCCGGTCCTAGAACGACAATCCGATCTCAATCACGAACATGCCGAGCGCGAAGCTCCAATAGGCGGCGATCGTCGCGGCCAGCCAGAACGCGAAGCGCGAACAGTCCTTGGCGCGCCTGGAACGGGCGGCGTTCTCCACCAGCACATTGGGACCGGCGATGACCATGACCGCGGCATAGCCGATCTGGCCGGCAAAACCTTCGGGCTTGTGCGCGACCAATCGATACAGATTCGCAAGAATGCCCGAGGCGGTGAAGCCGGCGAGCGTGGCAAACGCGACAAGCAGGATATCCCGATACACTCAGCACCCCCGAAACGGCAACGACAGACAGGAATGCAGGCCATGTGCCCGTGCAAAACCGTCGGTTTGACGGCAATTTGTATCATTTCGAGGCGTCCGGCTGCGACACGGAGTTCCGGACCGCGCCGCATTGCGGCATCCGCGCCACGTCGCGAAACAATCGATTTGCGGTCTCGCCTGCCGCAACGGATTGCGGCGGCCTTTATGTTAAATATGTCGGCCCGGCGCGTTGAGTCGGGCTGAACAAGGCCATGAGCTATTCCGACACCGATGGGACGATCCGCAAGCGCTCCGGCTGGTTGATTCCGCTGGGCGTGTTCCTGGTGACGGCTGCCCTCTCGGCGCTGGTGCTGCTTTACTATCTTGCCCCGACCGCCCCCAATTTCCTGGAGGAGCAGGTCGTTCCGACCTCGGACGGCGACCTGGTGGCGCTGGAGGTCCATGGCCTGAAGCTGTGGATACCCGCCAACTACCTGCAATATGCCAGCGCCCGCCAGGGCGGCACGCGAAAGGATCTGGCGTTGTTCGCGATCCTGCCCGACATGGCGGGATGGTCGAATTGGGAGGCGTCGAGCTTCTCCGGCAACACGCCGGATTCGCCGGTGGTGTTCCTGCTGATCCGCGAGGAGCGCGTCACGCTGAGCGAGGCCGACCGCCTGTCGCGCATCTATCTGGCCTATGTCACCGACCCGCGCGGCCGGCCGGGTCCCTTCGGCCTGACGCAATATACCTTCCGGGAGGATTCCGGCTATCGCAACGAAGACCTGTTCGTCGGCCAGACCGCGTCGGGCGTCCAGGTGTTGCGCTGCGTGCGCCTGTCATCGACCGTGCCGAGCCCGAGCTGCCTGCGCGATCTGCCGGTCGCGCATGGCGTCGCATTGTCCTATCGCTTCAAGCGCGAGCACCTGTCCCGCTGGCGGATGATCGGCGACGGCATCGACCGGCTGGTCGTCAGCTTCGAGCGGCCGCCCAAGCCGCAGGCCGCCGCCGAGATTCAGCGCCGCCCGTAAAGCTCATCGACCGACCGCCGGTGCGGCAGGATCGCTTCCAGCGCGGTCGCGATCGCCGGTGCCGCGACGACCGCCGCAGCAAGCGCGGCGACAAACAGGACTGCGAGCGTCGCCAGCGAACCGTGTACCAGCATCCAGGGCAGGATGACGGCCCCGGCACCGGCCGCGGCGAACCAGGCCGCGGCGCCGAATTGCTCCAGCGCCCGCAGCCGCGCCACCGGCCCGTCGTCGCCGTCGCGACGATAGGCCCGGCTCCGTCCGGCGAGCGCCAGCATCGCGGTCGCGGCGGTGGCGGCGGTCACGACGATCCCGGCGAAGGCCGAAGGGGTGAGATGTCCGACCGTCCTGCCCCACAGCCAGAGGCTCAGCAGCGTCAGGGCGGCAAGCGCCGCGGTCGCGGCGGCGGCTTCGCGCCAGTCGCGTGCCAGCGCATAGGCGACGAGGAAAGTGCCCAGCGCCGACGCCGGCCAGAAGGCGGGATGCGCGAGCAAGGCGCTGTGGGCAAGCAGCGGCGCCGCGCCGAACCAGCCGAGGACGGCAAAGACCAGCGCCACGCCGCTCAGGCTCATGCCCCAGCGCGGCTCGACGATCCGTGTCGCCACGCGCAGAAGCCGATCGCGTCCCTCGCGTGCCCGGTTGCCCGCGGTGAAGAACGTCTCGCCGAAGGCCATCACCGATGCGCCGAACGGAACGACGACAAGAACGGAGAGCGCGGCGGCAAGGACCTGCCCCGCGGCCCCGAATGCAAAACCGGGCGCGACCCGAAACAGCCAGGCGCCAAGCAGCGCCGCGCCGCTCAGCGCCGCGACCGTTATGGGCGCGGCCAGCTGCACAAGCGCGGCCCGCGCCGCGTCCGCGACGCAAGCCCCGGAAAGGACGCCGCTCACGATCTCGCCCCCGACAAAGGCGGCCGCCGCATAGCCGAAGCCGTAGACCGCCAGCAGCAGGGGAAGGGTCGCGGCGTCCGCCGCCGGCGCGGCGGCGATCATCCCCGGCAGGGGCGACACAACGACCAGCAAAGCCAGCAGGACATGGCGCAAGTGCAGGAACGACAACACGACGCCCACGCCGATCGAGAGGGCGGACAGGAAAAGCGCACCCACCGGAACCGGCTGGCCCCGGAAGGCCAGGAAGGCCGCGGCGGCGGTCCCGACGACCAGCATTCCGACGGCCACCGCGCGCCAGCGAAACAAAAACGTCAGAATCGCCAAGGCCGCTCCGCCGTCCTGTGTCCGTTGCGCGCGTCGTCCCGAGGCATGGCGGCATCATCGCATCCGCCGCACCGGTCCTCAAGCAGACGCGATTGTGCGGCAAAGGGGGGTGGGGCAAATTCCGCGCATGATCATCCATCGCGCCGATTCGGAGCGCCGGGTCCTCAAGGAGGTGTTCGGCTTCGAGGATTTTCGTCCCGGACAGCAGGCCGCGATGGGCGCGCTCCTGGCCGGCCGCAACGTGCTGGCCGTCATGCCGACCGGCTCGGGCAAGTCGCTCTGCTTTCAGGTGCCGGCGCTGGTCCTGGGCGGCCTGACCCTCGTGGTGTCGCCGCTGGTCGCCTTGATGCAGGACCAGGTCGCGGCCCTGCGCCTGGCCGGCGTCGCGGCCGACACGATCCATTCGGGACAGGACCGCGGCGCCAATGTCGCCGCCTGGCGCCGCGCCGCCGCCGGCGAGACGCGCCTGCTCTATCTGGCGCCCGAGCGCCTGATGGCCGAGCGCATGCTGGGCGCGCTGGCGCGGCTCGACGTCCGCCTGATCGCGATCGACGAGGCGCACTGCGTCTCGCAATGGGGACCGGCTTTCCGCCCGGAATACGAGGCGCTGGCGCGGCTGCGCGAATTGTTTCCGCGCGTGCCCATCGCCGCGCTGACCGCCACCGCCGATGCGGCGACGCGCGCCGACGTGCTGGCGAAACTCTTCGGCGGCGAGGCCGAACAGGTGGTGCTCGGCTTCGACCGGCCGAACATCGCGCTCACGGTCGAAGCCAAGCATGACGGCAAGGCCCAGCTCCTCGCCTTCGTGCAGCGCCACCGCGGCAAGAGCGGCATCGTCTATTGCCTGTCGCGCAAGAAGACCGAGGCCATGGCCGAGCTGCTCGCGGCGCAGGGCATCCGCGCCCTCGCCTATCACGCCGGCATGGACAAGGAAGCGCGCGAGACCAACCAGAACCTCTTCATGACGGAGCCCGCGGTTGTGATGGTGGCGACCATCGCCTTCGGCATGGGGATCGACAAATCGGATGTCCGCTTCGTCTTTCACGCCGATCTGCCGGGCAGCATCGAAGCCTATTACCAGGAGATCGGCCGCGCCGGGCGCGACGGCGCCGCGGCGGAGGCGCACATGCTGTTCGGACTGGGCGACATCCGCATGCGCCGCATGTTCATCGACCAGGAAGAGGCCGGCGAGGAACGCCGCCGCCGCGAGCACCAGCGGCTCAACGCCCTGATCGGCTATTGCGAAGCGGCCGACTGCCGCCGGCAGATCCTTCTTCGCTATTTCGGCGAGGCCGCGACGCCGTGCGGCAATTGCGATCTATGCCGCGCGCCGGCCGCGCTGATCGATGCGACCGACGCGGCGCGGCTGGTGCTGCAGGCGGTGCAGCAGACCGGCGAGCGCTATGGCGCCGCCCATATCGCCAATGTGCTGCGCGGCATGCATGGCGAGAAAATCATCGCGGCCGGCCACGATCGCCTGGCCGTCTTCGGCGGCGGCGCGGCGCGCAAGGCGGTGGAATGGCAGACCATCATTCGCCAGATGGTGGCGGCGGCACTGCTCCATCACGACGCCGCCGGCTATGGCGGAATGGCGGCGACCGACAAGGGGCGTGCCCTGTTGCGCGGCGAAGGCAGCTTCCGCCACCGGCCGCCGGTCGAGCGGCAGGAGGACAGGCGCAAGCCGCGCGACGCGGCCGGCGGCGATGCCTTCGCCGATCTCGACATGTCCCTGCTCGGTGCGCTCAAGCAATTGCGTCTGGCGCTGGCGCGGCAGCGACGCGTGCCGGCCTATGCCGTTTTCCCGGACCGCACCTTGCTCGACATGGCGCAGCGCCGTCCGCAGACCCTCGCCGAATTCGCCGAGGTGAACGGCGTGGGCGAGAAGAAGCTCAAGGAATTCGGCACGGCGTTCCTGAAGGTCATCCACGAGGCGCGCGCGTGACTCACGCCCGGCTGGCGGGCGGCTCCGGCAGATCCATTTCCAGGATCGCCATGTTGAAGGCATAGGACGTCTCGCCGTCCTCTTCGTCCTTGAAGATCACGCCGATGAACTCGCCGGCCACCTGGACCTCGACCGAATCCGCCTGCTTGGGCCGCTCCACGATCGTGATCGTGTCGAGCCGGAACAGATTGCGCAGATATTTTTCGAGGCGCCAGATTTCGCTGCGGGTCAACGGGGTTCTCCTGAAGAGTGGGGCTCAACTTGCACGCGGTCCGCCCCCGGTCAAGGGCAAGCTTGACCTGCGGGTGCGCCTTCGCGCAAGCACCACAGCATGAGCGGCGAACCCCGAGGATATTACGCGGCAAGCGCCGGCGGC
>DASWOE010000219.1:0-4869 GCA_036398875.1 Rhizomicrobium sp. | reverse complement strand
GCGTGCTCAAAGTATTGGCCCCCGGCGCGCCGGCCTGCGCCTTACTCAAGATCGCCGCCGCGGCTGACCGCCAGGACTTCGCCGGTTCGGCGCGGCTCGCCTGGCTGACGCGCGACGGCGCGCCCGCCGGCCCCGGCCGGCTGCTCTACGATGCGGTGGAGACTTTCGCGCTTCCGCCCGGCCGCGGCCATGCCTATGTCCTGGGCGAGACCTCGAATGTGCGCGCCATCCGCCAGCGGCTGCTCGCGCGCGGTCTCGGCAAGACCGAGATTTGCGCCGAGGGCTATTGGCGTCCCGGCCGCATCGGCGGCCACGATCATGTCTAGCGCGTTTGCCTTGCTCTTCGCTGGTCTGTTGGCCGGCGAAGAGCTGGCGATCTGCCTTGGCATCCGTCCCGCGCTGGCGCGGTTCGACGCCCCGCTCCAGATCCCGCTGCGCCAGGCCCTGATCCGCCGCCTGCGCATCCTCGTGCCGCTGCTGTTCTTCGGGGCGGCGCTTTCGGGCGTCGTCGCGCTCCATGCCGCCGCCTGGGGCAACGCGCTCGGCCCGCGCGGCGCGGGCCTTGCGGCGCTGTTCGCCTTCCTGGCGGTGACGCTCGGCGGTACGGTTCCGATCAATAAAGCCGCGCTCGGCTGGAATCCCGCCGCGCCGCCGCCCGGCTGGCGCCGGCAGGTGCGCCGCTGGGAGCGCCTCGACGTCATCCGCTGCTGGCTTGCGCTCGCGGCCTTTGCTTTATTCCTTGCCGCCAAACAGACAGCCGGGTGATCTTGAAGTTCGTCTCCTGTCCCTCGCCCAACCACGATGCGCGGCCCGATGGCGGCGCCATCGACATTCTGGTGCTGCACTATACCGGCATGAAAACCGGCGAAGCGGCGCTGGCGCGTCTTTGCGATCCCGCCGCCAAGGTCTCGGCGCACTACACCATCGACCGCGACGGCCGCGTCTATGCCCATGTGCGGGAGGATCGGCGCGCCTGGCATGCCGGCCTGTCCTGGTGGGCGGGCGAGACCGACGTCAATGCCCGCTCCATCGGGATCGAGCTGGTCAATCCCGGCCATGAATTCGGCTATGTGCCCTTCGCCGACGCCCAGATCGCGGCGCTGATCGATCTGGCGGGCGAGATCCTGGCGCGCCATCCGATCCCGCCGCGCCGCGTGCTCGGCCATTCCGACGTCGCGCCGGCGCGCAAGACCGATCCCGGCGAGCTGTTTCCCTGGGCCCGTCTCGCCGAATTCGGCATCGGGCTGTGGCCGTCCTCGCCCGTTCGCGGGGCAGGGGTCGCACCGCGAAGCGATGCAGCGGAGGGGGCGGCGGCCGCCGCGCTCGCCCGTTACGGCTACGGCGTTCCTCCGCACACGGACGTATCGCTCGAAGCCGTCGTCGCCGCCTTCCAGCGCCATTTCCGGCCCGGTTCGATCACCGGCCGCTGGGACGGCGAATGCGCCGCGATCCTGGCGGCGCTGCCGGCGGCCTGACCGCGCATTGCCGCCATGCGAAAGCCGGGCTTTCGCACGGCCGCGGCCCTGCTAGCCTGGCGGTCATGAAAACCATCGGCATCCTCGGCGGCATGAGCTGGGAATCCAGCGCGGTCTACTACCGCCTGCTGAACCGCGAAGCGCAGGACCGCCTCGGCGGCGTGCATTCCGCCAGGCTCATCCTGCATTCCTTCGATTTCGGCGAGATCGCGCCGCTGCAAAAGGCCGGCGCCTGGGGCGAGGCCAATGCCCGCATGGCCGATGCGGCCCGCGGCCTCGAACGCGCCGGCGCCGAACTTCTGGTGATGGCCTGCAACACCATGCATTGCGCGACGGACGAGATCGAGCGCGCCGTCGCCATCCCCTTCCTCCACATCGCCGATCCGCTGGGCACGGCGATCGACCGCGCCGGCATCGGCCGCGTCGGCCTGATCGGCTCGCGCTTCACGATGCAAGAGGACGGCATCGTCAAGGGCCGCCTCAAGGACCGCTACGGTCTGGACGTGCTCGTGCCGCAAGGCGACGACGCCGTCGCGATCGACCGCATGATCTATGAAGAGTTCGTTCGCGGCCGGTTCCTGCCGGCGTCGCGCGCCCGCGCCAAGGCGGCGATCGGCGGCCTGGTGGCGCGCGGCGCGCAGGGCGTGATCCTGGGCTGCACCGAATTTCCGCTCCTGGTCCAGGCCGAGGACGCGAGCGTGCCGCTGTTCGACACCACCGTGCTGCATGCGCGGGCGGCGATCGACGCGGCGCTGCGCCCCGATTAGGCGCCGCCCCTAGCGCGGCGAGTCGCGATATTCCTGCGCATGCGTCGCGCGCAGTCCGGCAAGTCCGAACCGATCGACCGCGCGCTGCCAGGAGAGGAACTCCTCGACCGTCAAGGCATAGCGGCTGCAGGCTTCGTCCAGGCTGAGCACGCCGCGCTGCACCGCCGCGACCACCTGCGCCTTGCGCCGGGGAACCCAGCGTTTGGTGTTCGGCTCCGGCAGGTCGGCGAACGGCGTCCGGCGGACGATCGAGAAATTTCGTTCGGCACGTTGCATCGGCTTGGCTCCTTTATCCGTCGAAGGGAGAGTCCCGGGCCGCCCGTTGCGTTCCCGCCGCCGGACCGCGAAAGGTCGAACGCGTTAACGAGCCGCCAACGGCATCGCTCGAATTGTCGCGAGCTTTGAACGGCGCGGGCTTCGCGCTATGGTCCCGGCTGCGTCAGATGGCCGGATGGCCGCGGCTCCTTGCGCGAGCAGGGGGTCGAGGAAAGTCCGGGCTCCACGGAGAACACGGTGCCGGCTAACGGCCGGCGGGGGCGACCCCAGGGACAGCGCCACAGAAATGATACCGCCTAAGACCCTAAAGGTCCGGCAAGGTTGAAATGGTGCGGTAAGAGCGCACCGCGTCTTCGGCGACGAAGGCGGCACGGCAAGCCCCACCGGGAGCAAGACCAAATAGGGACGGCACGTGATCGGTTTTCCGGATCGCCGTCCGGGTAGGTCGCGCGAGGTGTGCAGCAATGCACATCCCAGAGGAATGGCCATCGCTCCGTCTACGGACGAAGCACAGAACCCGGCTTACAGGCCATCTGACGCACCTTATGCCCCCGGCCGGCGTGCCGCGCTCCATGCGGGGGAAGCGAGCGTTTGTGGCCCGGCGCGAGCCCGGGCGTTTGACAGGGGCGCGAACGGTTTGCGGATTCGGCAATGAACCGTGCAAGCCGGTTGCCCGAGCACATTCGCGCGCTCGCGGACGAGAACCACCGGCTTCTCGAACGAGACCGGCGTCGCCCGTCGCTTCAATGGAAGCGCGTGGGAGGCTGCTCTGGATTCGACCGGGACGCATGCGGATTACGATGCGTTCATCCGATCATAGCTTGCGGCTGTGTCCCGCCTTGATGTCTTCTTCCATCTCCCGGTCCCAGGCGGCCGCTTCCACTTCGTCCCACCGGGCGCGCAGCGCGGCGCGCTCCTCGTCGGACAGGCTGGTGACGGCCTTCTTGATCTCATCGGCGCTCACGCCGCGATTATGGCAGACGTCCCCGGCGGCTGCCCAGCCGCTTCGCCCGCCGGCTTCAGGGCCACCAGCCTATAGTCCACCGGCTGGCCCACCGCCTGCTCGACCGATTTTATCTTCACGAAGCGGCGCGACGGCAGATGGGCATGCGCCAGGACCGGGGTGATGCCGTTCGCGTCGGGCGCGAAGGGGAGCACGATCTCCTCGCACAGATAGTCCTCGCCGTCGGTGGTGGCGAGGCGGCGATGACCGGCCAGCATCGCGCCGCGCGCGATCCTGGTATAGACGTCCAGCCGCGTGGCGCGGTGGCCAGGCGGCGCCGCCGCGATCCAGTCCACGCCCGTCAACTCCTGGCGCAGGATGTGCGCGATGCGCGTGCCCGCCAGCCGCACCGTCACGCTCTCGCCCGCCACCACGTTGAACAGCACGATGCCGGGCAGGAAGGATTTCAGCATCGCCGGATTGAACGCGGCGCGCGGCGGCAGGCGGCCGCCCTGCCACAGCGCCAGCCAATAGGCCGCGAGCGCCGCATTGGAATATTCCAGATGCAGCGCGGCGATGTCCGCCTCGGCCGCGTGCTTGTCGAATGTCGTCACGCCCGGGTCCGCCTGCAACTGCGCGGGCGCAAGCTACCGGCAAGAGGGCTAACCGATCGTTGACGCGCGGCGGCATCGGCTTTGCCCCGAATCGCGCAGCCGCGGGCCTAAAGCCCCGCTTTCTTCGCGATCAGCGCCGTCGCGGCGGTGAGATCGCTCTCGCCCAACCCGGCCGCGACCGCCTCTTCCAGATGGGCGGCCATCAGCGCGCCGAGCGGCAGGTGGCTGCCGAGTTCCGCCGCCGCGCTGCGCGCCAGGTTGACGTCCTTCAGCCCCAGCACCAGGCGGAAGCCCGGCGGGTCGAACGCCTGGTCCACGATCAGCTTGCCGTAATTCTGGTAGATCGGCGACGCGAACAGCGTCGAAGCCATCACCGCCTGGAACTGGGCGTGATCGCCGCCGCCCTTGCGCAGAAGCGCGAAGGCCTCGCCCAAAATCTCGACCACCGACACGATCATGAAATTGCCGGCGATCTTGAACAGGTTCGCCTGTTCCGGCGTCTCGCCCACGATCTCGACGCGGCGCCCGACCGCGTCCAGCAGCGGGCGCAGGATCGCGATCGTCTCCGGCGCGCCGGCCGCCACCACCAGCAGGCCGCCCTGCGCCGCCACGTTCGGCCGCCCGAACACCGGCGCTGCGGCATAGCCGAGGCCGCGCCGCGCATGCGCCGCGTCCAGCGCGCGCGCCATGTCGAGCGACACCGTCGCCATGTTGCAGTGGATCAGTCCCTTCGCCGCGCCGTCCAGCAATGCGCCGTCGAGACCGACCTCGCGGATCGCGGCATCGTTGGCCAG
>DASWOE010000218.1:0-3261 GCA_036398875.1 Rhizomicrobium sp. | reverse complement strand
CCGCGCAGGCAGCTTCGCAGGCCGCCTCCCAGGCTGCCGCTCAAGCCGCGGCGCAGTCCGCCGCCCAGGCCGCGTCACAGGCTGCCGCCCAAGCCGCTTCCCAGTCAGCGGCACAGGCCGCATCGCAGTCCGCTGCCCAGGCCGCGTCACAGTCGGCGGCCCAAGCCGCTTCGCAATCGGCCGCCTCGCACCAATAGCGGGTGGCAAAAGCCCATTGAATCAGCCATCGTCCCGAGCCGGGGCGGTGGCTTTTTCATGTGATGCGCGCGGCTGGCCGCATGGGTTGGAAGTGGGGGACATTTTGCGACTGGGAAGCTTGTGCCGGCTGGCGCTGTGCACGTCGGCGTCGCTTCTGGCCGCCGGCACGGCAGCCGCGCAATCCGTGGGACTGAGCGAACTCAACACCAAAGACGTCGAGATTCTCTATTACGACCCGATCCAGACCTATCTGACACCCTATGTCGGCCGTGCGTATGAGAATTCCTTTGCGTTCCAGCGCAAGATCTTCGACTGGAAGCCGTGGGACCGTCCGGCCCTCGTGCTGCGCGACCTGGACGACTATGGCAATGCGACGGTGCATGAGACGCCGTCCAACGTCATCATCCTGGACGTCGCGCCATTCCCGACAACCTTCGAGACCTTCAGCCCCGGCGAGCGGTTCTTCACGGTGATGAACCACGAGCTCGTCCATGTCGCCACGACCGACGTGTGGAACGAACAGGACGCGTGGTGGCGGCGTTTCCTGCACGGCAAGCCCAATCCGATCACCGAGCATCCCGAGTCGCTGCTCTACAACTATCTGTCGGCGCCGCGCACCAACGGGCCGCGCTGGTATTTCGAAGGCAGCGCCGTCTTCCTCGAGACCTGGATGGGCGGCGGCCGCGGCCGCGCCCAGGGCGGCTATGACGAGATGGTGTTCCGCGCCAAGGTGCGCGACGATGCGAAATTCTACACGCCGCTGGGCCTGGAAGCGGAAGGCAATTCGGTCGATTTCCAGGTCGGCGTGAACGACTATCTCTATGGCACGCGTTTCGACTCCTATCTCGCCTACACCTACGGGCCCGAAAAGGTCATCGAATGGCTGAAGCGCGAAAAGGGCAGCGATCGCTATTACGAAACCGATTTCGCGCGCGTCTTCGGCAAGCCGCTGGACGATGCGTGGCAGGACTGGATCGGCTGGGAGCACGACTTCCAGACCGCCAACCTCAAATCGGTGCGGCAATATCCGCTCACGCCGACCCGCAAGCTCACCGACCACGCCCTGGGTTCGGTGTCGCGCACCTTCTACGATCCGGCGACCGACAGCCTGATCGCCGGCTTCCGCGCGCCCGGCGTGCTCGCCAATATCGGCATGATCTCGCTGACGGACGGCAGGATCCGCAAGCTCACCAACATCAAGGGCCCGTCGCTCTATCGCGTGACGTCGATCGCCTATGACGCGGCGGACAAGAAGATCTACTATACGACGGACAACAATGCCTATCGCGACCTGATGGAAATCGATCTTCCGGACGGCGCACCCAAGATGCTGATCCGCGACGGCCGGACGGGCGATCTGGCGCTCAATCCGGCCGACCGCTCGCTATGGGGAATCCGCTCGATCAACGGCCTCAATTCGCTGGTGCGGGTCGGGGCCGAGCATGACGGCTGGAAGCTGATCCACGCCTTCCCCTATGGCCGCATCCTGTTCGACCTCGATATCTCGCCTGACGGCCAATACCTGTCCGCCTCGGTCGGCGAGATCAATGGCGACCAGCGCATCGCCGTTTACCGCATCGCCGATCTTCAGAACGGCGTGCTGAACGAGGTCGCCACGATGAAGCGCGATCCGGCGGTGCCGGAGGGCGGCGTGTTCTCGCGGGACGGAAAATATCTTTACGCGACCGCATTCTACACCGGCGTGTCGAACGTCTATCGGCTGGAATTGGCGACGGGCAAGATCGAGGCGGTCAGCAATGCGGAGACCGGGTTCTTCCGGCCGCTGCCGATGGCGGACGGCTCGCTCATCGTCTACGAGTATACCGGCCAGGGCTTCGCGCCGGTGCGGATCGACCCCAAACCGCTCGACGATCTGGGCAATGTCAGCTTCCTCGGCACCGAGATCGCGGGCAAATATCCGGTGGTGAAGACCTGGGCGGTGGGGCCGCCCTCGCAGGTGCCGCTGGATTCGATGATCACCAGCCGCGGCGAATACATTCCGCGCGACGAGTTGCAGCTGATGTCGCTCTATCCCACGGTGATGGGCTATCGCGGGCACGGCGCGCTCGGCCTTTACGCCGATCTGGAGGATCCGCTCGGATACAATCAGCTGACCGTCAACGTGTCGGGCTCGCCCGCGGGCAACATCACGACGGGCGAGCAGTTCCATGCGGACGTGTCCTATCGCACGCTCTACTGGCACCTGCGCTATTGGCACAACGACGCCAATTTCTACGACCTGTTCGGACCGGTGGACCGCAGCCGCAAGGGCGACGCGCTGCTGGGCGGCTATAGCGAGGCGCTGATCTACGACCCGCCGCGCCGGCTCGATTTCAGCGCCGACCTCGAACTCTATTCGGGGCTCAACACGCTTCCCGGCGCGCAGAACGTGGCGGCCAACGATCCGAGCCTCGCGACCGTGCGCCTGGCGATCAACTACGACGATATCGACAAGTCGCTGGGCGCCGTGGATTACGAGGAAGGCTATCACCTGCGCGGCGAAGCCAGTTCCGACTATGCCCATGGCACCTTCTTCCCGAAGGCCCGGCTGGACGCGAATGCCGGCTTCGCGCTGCCGTGGCAGCACTCCTCGCTCTGGGCCTACACCTCCGCCGGCTACGGCACCGGCAACCCGCATGATGGGCTGGACTATTTCTACTTCGGCTCGTTCGGCAACAACTATGTCGATGACGGCGAGGTAAAGCGCTATCGCAATTACGACAGCTTTCCCGGTTTCGACATCGACGCCATCAGCGCCCAGAGCTTCGTGAAGGCCGTGGGCGAGTGGAATCTTCCGCCGGTCCGTTTCAGCGACGTGGGAACGGCGGGCTTCTTCCTGAGCTCCGTCCGCCCGGCCCTGTTCGCCGGCGTGCTGGTGGGCGATCCCGGCCGCACCGCCGCGCACAGCTATGAAAGCGTCGGCTTCCAGCTGGACTGGAATTTCACCATCGCGGTGCGGCTGCCGATGACGTTCTCCATCGGCTATGCGAGGGGCTTCAGCGACAGCAGCATCACCAGCCGCCACGACGAGATATTGGCCTCGCTCAAGATTCTCTAGGGACG
>DASWOE010000217.1:0-44857 GCA_036398875.1 Rhizomicrobium sp. | reverse complement strand
AACAAGGCGATGACCGATGTCCAGATGAAGGCCTGGAAGACGCCGGAACTGGCGGGCGTGTTCTCCAACTTCAATATCGGGGTGCCGCAGCTTTATGCCCATCTCGACCGCACCAAGGCGCAGCAGCTCGGCGTCGGGGTGCAGGATGTGTTCGACACGATGCAGGTCTATCTCGGCTCCATCTATGTCAACGACTTCAACCGGTTCGGCCGCACCTACCAGGTGATCGCCCAGGCCGACAGCCAGTTCCGCTCCAAGCCCGACGACATATTGCGCTTGCAGGTGAAGAACGCCGACGGCGCGATGGTGCCGCTGGGTTCGGTGATCGAGGTCGCGGAAACCACCGGCCCGGACAGCGCCCTGCGTTATAACGGCTTCCGGTCCGCCGACCTCAATGGCGGCCCCGCCCCCGGCTATTCCTCCGGCCAGGCCCAGGCCGCCATCACGAAGATCCTCGATCAGACCCTGCCCAAGGGCATGACGTTCGAATGGACCGATCTCACCTATCAGCAGATCCTGTCCGGCAACACGGCGCTGCTGGTCTTCCCGCTTTGCGTCCTGCTCGTCTTCCTGGTGCTGTCGGCGCAGTATGAGAGCCTGTTCCTCCCCCTCGCCATCATCCTGATCGTGCCCCTCTGCCTGTTCTCGGCCATTGCGGGCGTGTGGCTGACCGGCGGCGACAACAACATCTTCACCCAGATCGGTCTCTTCGTGCTGATCGGGCTCGCCTGCAAGAACGCGATCCTGATCGTGGAGTTCGCGCGCGATCTCGAGATCCGCGGCGCCGCGACGGTCGCCGCGGCGATCGAGGCCGCCCGGCTGCGCCTGCGTCCCATCCTGATGACGAGCTTCGCCTTCATCATGGGCGTCATCCCGCTGGTGTTGTCGATCGGCGCCGGCGCCGAGATGCGCCACGCCATGGGCATCGCGGTGTTCTTCGGCATGCTGGGCGTGACCTTCTTCGGCCTGTTCCTGACCCCGGTGTTCTATGTCCTGCTGCGCACGCTGGAGAAGCGGGTCACCGGCACGGCACTGGTGCACCATCACATCTGAGCGGCGCGTCAGGCCGGCAGCGCCAGCGGCCGCCCGCGATAGATGAACCCCCAATCGCCGATCTCGGACATCATCGCCAGGGTCGCGTCTTCGGTGAGCGCCGAAACTTCGGCCAGCGACATGGGCTTTTTCTTGTCGGACAATTTGCTGCCGATGTCGATCAGGCGCCGCGCCATGTTGGCGGATCTCCTGCAGGACCCGTCGAAATCGCCCTCCACGCGGATGCCGTAAGCCGCGGCGCCGACCGCGGGCAGCAAGGCGCACAGGAAAGCCCCGGCGAATTGGCCGCTGCCGGTCAGGCCGTCCAGCCAGTTCGAGCAGAAGGCGAGCACGGTGCATATCGCGAATGTCGCGATGAAGAATCCGACCCCCAGCCATTCGAGCCAGTGCGCGACGCTTCCGATCCGGCGCGCATTCACGGTGTGATAGCCGGCCTGGTCGGCGATTTCGCCCTCCGCGATCGCCTGGCGTATGGCGGCGAGATAGTCCGCATCGACGGCGGCACAGGGAACGCCGGCCTCGCGAACGACCGCCCGGTAATACCAGTTGACCCAGAGCGGGCCGGGCTGCAGTTCCTCGCCCAATCTGGGCGGACGCGCTTCGGGGCTGCTCGATCCGATGAGCAGCAGCGCGCGCAGGTGCCGCAATTGCTCCGACAATTGCCGATAGTCGAGCCAGCGCTGATGGCGGCGCCAGCGAAGCCCCAGCCCGGTCAGCAGGATGATCGCGCCGATCGAGACGAACTCGCCGACATGCAGAAGGTGCTCGACGCTGAACGGCGATGCCGGCTGGCCCGCCGTGCCGGGTGCCGGTCGAAAGCTCAACAGCGCGAACAGCACGGCGACTGCCGCGAGGGAAAAATTCCGCACATAGCCGCTGCGATGCTTCTGGCCGTAATAGATCGCAAGCTTGTCCGGCCAGGAATGGCGCGCCGTCACCGTCTCGAGCAGTCTTTTCCGAAGCTCCGCGGGGACGTTTTGCAGCGCGCGGAAATAGCCGGCCCATTCGGCCACCGTCGCGTCGTAATAGGGCTTCTGGCGGAACGAGCGCCAGAAGCGCACATCGCGGTTGAAAATGCGCAACAGCAGCGGATAGGAGAACGCGAAATTCCACCGTCGCTCCGGCTCCGCCAGGAATTCATCGAGCCGCCTGCGCGCCTTCTTGCGGATTTGCGTGCCGTGCGCCGCCCCGTCGCCGTCCGCCGAAGGGGGCGCGGTCAGCGACTCGACGATCGCGTGGAGCGTCGCGGATTCGATCGGCACGGCCGCGCCCTTGACCAGGTCGAGCGCATCCGCCGGCGCCGGGCCGTCGTTCTTGAGCAGATAGGGTCCGTCGCCATTGGCGGCGAAGCGCAACACCGGTATGCGGCTTGCGATGGCGCGCTGAACGATGTCGGCCGTGCCGCCGCGGCCGGACGCCTCCTCGCCGTTCCACACCGCGACCAGGATGTCGCATTGGCGCAGCGTCATCAGGCCGACCGCCTCATAGGCGTGCTCGGTCCGGGCCGGATCGGTCGCCGACTTCTCCCCCGGCAGGCTGAAACGCGTGCGCGCGCGCTCCAGCAGGCGGCGGAATTCGTCCTTCGATTCCGCCGTGTCGAAATCCGTCGCATAGTCTTCGGGCGCGAAAGGGATGATCGCGTCTATCGCGTGCCCCGCCTCCAGGGCGGCATTCGCGATGACGCGGTCGGCCCCTTCGGCAAGCGCCGTGATGATGCGCAGTTGCGGCGGCTCGGCGTCGAAAACCGCGGCTTCTCTTTCCCGGATGGCCGTCACGGATTCGTGGATCGTGCCGAAAATGCGGCCCAGCGACGCCCGCACCTTTTCCTGCGCATCGGGCGTGAATCGATTGGGCCGGTGGCCCGACATGCCGATGCGCAGGACAAGCCTTGGTTTCGGCGGCGCCATCTTCCCCCCTGCGTCGCCTCGGCCGACGCCCGCGCCAGCTTATTCTCTTCGCCGTCGCGCTCTCAAGTTCCCTGGGCCAAGCGATCGCGCATTGTGCAGCCTCCGCCGCGCCGCAGCCGGGATGGAACACCGGATTGATCCAAATGCGAGACGAACGTCCAAGCTCTCGCAAGGCGCTCCCGGTAGGTTCGTCGCCGGGCAATGAAATCTGCCCCAAAAGGCGCGGGCTCGCTCGACCTCCCCCCCCCAACGCGGGCGAGTCCGCGCCTGTCGCGTCGGAGGCGGTGCTGTGGCGGAAGTCGTTTCGGACAAACAGGCAAATGAGGCGTTCCGCGCCGCGAACGACGATTCCGATTCGTCCTTCGCGCTGCGCGAGGCCCATCACCGGATGGCCAATACGCTGGCGCTGCTGGCGGGCGCGCTGCGGCGCGACCTGTCCGGCGTCGCCGATCCGGGCGTTCGGACGATCCTTCGCCGGCATGAGCGCCGGATCGTCGATTTCGGCAATCTGCACCGCTATTTCTCGCTCAGTCCCGGCATGGGGTTGATCGCGGTCGAGGATTACGTGCGGCCGCTCTGCGAGGGGCTTGTCGGCGCCGTCCTCGCGCCGCTCGGCATCCGCTGCGAGGCCTTCATCGGCGAAGGTGCCCTGTCGGGCGACCGCTGCGAGTCGATCGGGCTGATCATCGCCGAGCTGGTCACCAATGCGGCAAAACACGCGTTTCCGAACGGCGCCGGCGGAACGGTGCGGATCGATCTCTTCGAGCGCATGGATGTCTGGCATTGCGTCGTGTCCGACGACGGCGCGGGACGTTGCGGCGGCGTGGCGGGGACCGGATCGCGAATCCTCGACATGCTGGCGCGCGCCTTGAACGGCCGGATCGAATTCCGCTCCGCGCCTTCGGGCACCGTGGTTGCGCTCGAATTCCCGTCGTGACGGCGGGCGGCCGGCGAATCGCATGGCGGACGGCGTCCTGGTCGAGCCCAGGACGTGATCGAGGACGAGGCGTCGCGCGCCTCAGGCGGCGCGCTCGAAGATCGCGGCCAGTCCCTGACCGCCGCCGATGCACATGGTTTCGAGGCCATAGCGGCCTTTGCGGCGATGCAGTTCGCGCAGCAGCGTCGCCAGGATGCGCCCGCCGGTCGCCCCGATCGGATGGCCGAGCGAAATGCCCGAACCGTTGACGTTGAGCTTGTCGCGGTCGTCCCAGTTCCAGCCTTTCAGCACCGCCAGCACCTGCGGCGCAAAGGCCTCGTTGAGTTCCACCAGATCGATGTCCTTCCAGCCGAGCTTGGTGCGCGCGAACAGCCGTTCGACCGCGGGCACCGGCCCGATCCCCATGCGCGACGGCTCGCAGCCCGCCGCCGCCCAGCCCACGAACCAGCCCATCGGCTCCAGCCCCAGTTCGGCAAGCTTGTCCTCCGCGACAACGAGGCAGGCCGCCGCCGCGTCGTTCTGCTGGCTGGCATTGCCGGCCGTGACCACGCCGCCCTTTTCCAGCGGCTTGAGCTGTGCCAGCGACGTCGGCGTGGCATCCGGCCGAAAGCCCTCGTCCCTGGCGAAAGGTACGGGATCGCCGCGCTTCTGCGGCACCGGCACGACCACGAGTTCGTCGTCGAACTTCCCGTCCGCCCAGGCGGCGGTCGCGCGCTGGTGGCTGGCGGCGGCGTAGGCATCGCAGGCCTCGCGCGAGATGTCGTAATCCTTCGCGAGATTCTCCGCCGTTTCGATCATGCCCGTGATCACGCCGAACCGCGCCACCGGCTGCGACATCACCCGGCCGCGGATCAGCCGGTCATGCATGACGGATGAGCCGGACCGCGCCCCGGCGCGCAGGTCCGTCGAATAATATTCCACATTGCTCATGCTCTCGACGCCGCCCGCGACCACGAGGTCCGCCGCGCCGGTCTGCACCATCATCGCCGCATCGATCACCGCCTGGAGCCCGCTGCCGCAGCGGCGGTCGAGCTGATAGCCGGGAACGCGCACCGGAAGGTCGGCGGCCAGCGCCGACCAGCGCGCGATGCAGGGCGCCTCGCCATTGCCATAGCCCTGGGCGAAGACGACGTCGTCGATCCGTTCGGGATCGATCTTGGTGCGGCGCACCAGCTCGCGCAGGATCACCGCGCCGAGTTCGCCGGCCGGGATGGAGGACAATCCGCCCAGGAACTTTCCCACGGCGGTGCGTAAGGGGGAGACGATGGCTGCTCTGCGCAAGGGGGCCTCGTTGCCGCTGATGGTCGCTGTTTCAACAATACGAAAGTGCGCCGTCTGCGCAACGCACGGCCGGCCGCAATCGGGCCGCGGGCGCAAAAAAGCCCGCCCGCGGGACCGGCGGGCTTTTTCGCTTGGGCCGGCGCGATCAGAACTTCACGCCGCCCGATACCCCGAACGTGATCGGCTGCAGAAGCTGCTTCTGATAGCTGGTGCCGTTGAGCAGGCGGCCGATGTCGTTCTGGTCGGTCAGGTTCTTGCCCCACAGGCGCAGGAAGAACTTGTCGCTGGGCGCGTTCCAGGTCACCGATCCGTTCAGCACGCCATAGGCGCGGACGAAATTGCCGTCGCCGACGACCTCCTTGTAGTGGCTGCTGAAGGCGTAATTCGCGGCGATCTCGAGCGACGACGAATCCTGGAACTGGAACGTGTAGTCGCCGCCCAGATTGAGCGTGACCGCCGGCGCGAACAGAAGCTGCGTGCCCTTGGCGTCGATGGTCTCGGCGACGCCGAAGCCGCCGAGATAGGCATAGCCCGACGCGTTGTCGTAGCGGGTGTATTTGGATTGCTCCAGGCCCAGGCCGACATGCAGTTCCAGTCCCTCGGTCGGGATGACGGTCAGATCGCCGTCGAAACCGTAGAGATAGGCCGAGCCGGCCGATTCCAGCAGCGCGGCGCCGCCGGCGCTGGGATCGACCCGCTGAACCTGGATGTTGGAATAGTCGTAATAATAGGCCGCCACGTTCAACTGGACGCGGTGATCCCACCATTGCGTCTTGGCGCCGACTTCGTAGGCGTCCAGCACTTCGGAATCGACCGGCTTCTGGGTCGGATCGACCGTCGTCGAATTGAAGCCGCCGCTCTTGAAGCCGCGATTGTAGCTGGCATAGGCCATCACGTCGTCGGTGAAGGCGTGGTCCAGGCTGACGCGCCAGGTCGGCTTGGCGAAGGTCTTCTTCAGGTCGATCGGCCCGGCCAGCGTGAGCGGCACGGCCGGCATGGTCTCGTCGCCGGTCAGCCGGTGGGTCTCCTGGCTGAAGCGCAGGCCGCCGGTCAGGTGGGTGCCCTCGCCGAAATCATAGGTCGCCTGTCCGAACACCGCCCAGCCATTGGTGCGGTTGGTGGTGTTGATGTCGATCGGCAGCGGCGCGACATAGAGCAGCTGCAGCGGCACATAGCCCTGCTGGTCGGTGATATAGTAGGCGCCCAGGATCCATTGCAGCGGGCCCTTGTCGGTCGAGAGCAGCTGGACCTCCTGGGTGAAGGTCTCGCCGCGGTCGAAATCGTTGAACGAGAAGACGTTCGCCGACGTCGAATCGTAGTCGAGCAGCTCGTGCGAATGCGACATCTGGTAGGACGAGATGGACACCAAGTCCACGTCGTCGAAGGAATAGCGCAGATGCAGCGATCCCTCGATCGTCGAATCGGTGGACCGCGGATTGAAGTTCAGGTCGGCGTGGTAGTCGGTGAAGGAGGCGGCGCCGCCGAACATCGGCAGCGTTCCCACCGGGATCGAGCCGGGCACGTTCGTGGCATTGGCCGTCGCCATGCTCTGGTCGCGGTTGGTGTAGACCACCCCGGCCGTCGCCTCGAAGCGGTCGGACGGCGCCCACAGCAGCTTGCCGTTCACGGTGACGCTGTCCACGCCGCCGAATTTGGTGCCGTTGAAATCGTTCTGGATGAAATCGCCGCCCTGGCGCGCCACGACGCCGAGATTGGCGAACAGGCCGTCGGCAAGCGGCGCGTTGATGAAGCCCTTTTCGACCGTCTCGTCATAGCGCCCATAGGACGCCTCGGCGCGCGCCCCGAATTGATCGGTCGGCTGGTTGGTGACGATGTTGATCGCGCCGCCGGTGGCGTTGCGCCCGAACAGCGTGCCCTGCGGACCCTTCAGGATTTCGATCCGCTCGATGTCGTAAAGGTCGATCAAATTGGCCGCCTTGAACGGCTGGTAGACGCCGTCGATATAGGTCGCGACCGACGCATCGATGCCGAGCAGCGTGGAACTGGAGCCGACGCCGCGGATGAACGGCGTCTGGAAGGAACTGGCATTGGCGCCATTGATGGTGACCAGGCTGGACGCGAGCTGGGGCAGGTCCAGCGTGTTCTGGACGCCCGACGTGTCGAGCTTGTCCGATGTGATGACGTTGATCGAGATCGGCACCTTCTGCGAGATTTCTTCGCGCCGCTCCGCGGTCACCGTGACGGTCTCGATCGCGGTCTGGGCAAGCGCCGGCAGCGGCGCCAGGGCCGATGCCAGCAGGGCCGCCTGCAACGCCCTCAGCGCGAGCGACCTCTGCCCGGATTTGCCATTCAACTCACTCATTACGCGTTCCCCTCTCGATATGACACGGACCGCCCGAATACGGGTCGCCGGTTCGATTTGTTCTGTGGACGTGGTATTTAGCGGACGCGCGCCCGGCGCCGGCCGAGCCCATCGTCAGGTAATGTCGCCTCTCCTCCCAAGGCCCATTCGGGCCGGCTTTTCTTGGGCGCAGGGTCGAAGATCGTTTTTCGGATCGAAAGCGCGCCGTCGCTATTTGGATGGCGCGGCGCAAGGCCCACAAACCACTTTTCATGATAGACTTATGAACGGCACTCATGTTTGCGCGCCTCCCGGCGGCGCCCGCAACGAAAGCGCGCTTCCGCCGGGCCGCACCGGCTCGATGCGCCGGCGGACCCCTCCCGAATTCGTCCCGACGTGCCGCAAAGGCAACAGGTGCAGGACATGCGACAGGGTAAACGCGCCCTTGCGGCTGCGATGACGCTTCATCATTCTTGCATAAGAAAAAATGGCTTGTCGGCGCCGCGCCGATGTCCCGATGGTCTGGCACGGGCGGGCTCGGGCCGATGCCTCCAGGACCGGGATCGGCGCGGTTGGAAGAACCAAGAACAGACGACGCGGGAGCACGGACCGCGCGCATCGGGAGAATCGTTTATGTCATCGGTAACGCTACGGCACGGTGTGTTTCTCGCGCCCCTGCACCCGGTGAACGAAAGCCCCAATGTCCTGATCCACCGCGATCTGGAGCTCGCCGAATGGCTCGACCGGCTGGGCTTCGACGAGATGTGGATCGGGGAGCATCACTCGGCCGGCTTCGAGACCATCTCCTCGCCCGAGCTGTTCATCGCCACCGCCGTCGAGCGCACCCGCACCATAAGGTTCGGCACGGGTGTGATCTCGCTGCCCTATCACAACCCGCTCACCGTCGCGAACCGCGTCATCCAGCTCGACCATCAGAGCCGCGGCCGCGTGATGTTCGGCTTCGGTCCGGGCCTTCTGGTCTCCGATGCCGAGATGTTCGGGATCGACCCCAACGCGACCCGCACCCGCATGGCGCAGTCGCTCGACATCATCCTGCGGCTGATGGACGGCCAGACCGTCACCGAAGAGTCCGAATGGTTCAAGCTGGTGAACGCCCGCGCGCACCTGCTGCCCTATACCCGGCCGCGGCCGCAGATCGCGGTCGCCAGCGCTGCGACGCCGTCGGGCGGCAAGCTCGCGGGAAAATACAATCTCGCCATGCTGTGCGTCGCCGCGACCGATGCCGGCGGCGGCTTCAACGTGCTCGACGTGAACTGGAAGATCGCCTGCGACACCGCCAAGGAGCACGGCAACAGGATGGACCGCCAGAATCTGCGGCTCATGGGGCCCATGCACATCGCCGAGACGCGGCAGAAGGCGCGCGAGAACGTCCGCTTCGGGCTCGACAAGTACATCGAATATGCGCGCACCCTGACGCCGGGCCGGTTCGGCGACTTCGCCGGCCGCGATCCGGTCGATGTCATGCTGGACGCCGGCCATATCGTCATCGGCACGCCGGACGACGCGATCCGCGTGCTCCAGACGCTGCAGGCCAAGCAGGGCGAATTCGGCTGCTTCCTCCATCAGGCCCATGACTGGGCCGATTGGGAACAGACCAAGCGCTCCTACGAGCTTTACATGCGGTTCGTCGCGCCGCACTTCCAGAAGGCCAACGTCAACCGCGAAAAATCCTATGCCGAGATCAAGGAGCATTCGCAGGAACTGGCGGACAAGAGCCGCACCGCCGCCCAGAAGACCTTCGAGCAATTCAATCTCGAAGAGTCGAAGAAAAAGAAGGGGTGAGATGGACGTCGCACGGTCGCCCGGTCTTCAACTGGCGCTGGAATTCCTGTCGGGCCCGCCCAAGCGGCTGCTGATCGGGGCGGATTGGCTTGCGGCGAAGTCCGGCAAGACCTTTGCCGCCGTCAATCCCGCCACGGAAGAGACGATCGCCCATGTGGCGCAAGGCGCGGCGGAAGACGTCGATGCCGCCGTGATCGCCGCGCGCCGCGCCTTCGCGGCGCCGGACTGGTCCGGCATCGACCCGCATGCGCGGGGCGCCCATCTGCTGCGGATCGCCGACCTCGTCGAGCGCAACGCGGAGGAACTGGCCTATCTGGAGACGCTGAACAACGGCACCCCGATCAGTTTCACGCGCGGCGCCGTTGCCGAGGTCGCCAAGATCTTTCGCTACTATGCCGGCTGGCCGACCAAGCTGTACGGCGAGACCAATCCCTCCGGCGCCGCGGTCTTCAACTACACGCTGCGCGAGCCGGTCGGCGTCTGCGGCCAGATCATTCCGTGGAACGGGCCCTTGTCGATGGCGGCCTGGAAGCTCGCTCCCGCGCTTGCCTGCGGCAACACCGCGATCCTCAAACCCGCCGAGCAGACGCCGCTGACCGCGCTAAGGCTGGGCGAATTGATCCTGGAGGCCGGCGTTCCGCCCGGCGTCGTGAACATCGTGACCGGCTTCGGCGAAAGCGCCGGCGCGGCGATCGCGGCGCATCCGGGGATCGACAAGGTGGCGTTCACGGGCTCGACCGAGGTCGGCAAGACCATCCTGCGGGCCTCCACCGGCAATCTGAAGCGCGTCACGCTGGAGCTGGGCGGAAAATCGCCCAATGTGGTGTTCGCCGATGCCGACATCGAAAAGGCCCTTGCCTCTTCCGTCGGCGCCTTCTGTTTTCTCTCCGGCCAGGTCTGCGTCGCCGGCACGCGCGTGTTCGTGCAGCGCAGCATCTATGAGCGCTTCACCGAAGAACTGACCCGGCGCGCCGCGCAATTTCCCGTCGGCGATCCGCTGGAGGCGGCGACGATGATGGGGCCGCTGGTCTCGCGCGAGCAGTTCGATCGCGTCACCGGCTATTTCCGCGTCGGCCTCAAGGACGGCGCAAGCCTGCGCACGGGCGGCGCCCGCAAGGGCGACAAGGGCTTCTTCGTCGAGCCGACCGTCTTCGCCGACGTGCGCAACGGCATGCGGATCGCGCAGGAGGAGATTTTCGGCCCCGTCGCCGCGGTCATTCCGTTCGAAGACGAGAACGACGCGATCCTGCAGGCGAACGACACGCAATACGGCCTGGCGGCGGCGGTGTGGACGCGCGATCTGTCCCGCGCGCACCGCGTCGGCCGCGCCCTTCAGGCCGGCACCGTGTGGGTCAACACCTATATGCAGGTCGATCCGATCTCGCCTTTCGGCGGCTACAAGCAATCGGGCATCGGCCGCGAACTCGGCGCCCATTCCATCGAAGCCTATACCCAGGTGAAGTCGCTCTATATCGACCTTTCGTCCTAACGCTTCGGAAGAACCCATGACCAGATCCATGCAGGCGCTGCGGGTGGTCCAGCCCGGAAAGATGCCGCAAGTGGTTTCGCTGCCGGTGCCGGAGCCCGGCCCCGGACAGGTGCGCATCCGCGTCGCCGGCGCGGGGCTGTGCCACAGCGACCTGCTGGTGATCCATGCCGATCCGTCTTTCTTTCCGCTGCCTTTGACGCTCGGCCACGAAACGACCGGCTGGGTCGATGCCCTGGGCGACGGTGCCAGAGGCGCGACGGTCGGCGATGCCGTCGCCGTCTATTTCCCCTGGGGCTGCGGCCATTGCGCCCGCTGCGCGCGGGGCGAGGAGAATATCTGCACGGTGCCGACCTTCGGTCCCGGGGCCGGCCGCGACGGGGGGATGGCGGACTATCTCCTGGTCGATGATGCGCGCCATCTCATTCCGCTGGGATCTCTCGATCCGGTGCAAGCCGCGCCGTTGATGTGCGCCGGATTGACGACCTATCACGCCATCCACAGCGCGCTGGACGTGCTGGAGCCCGGCACCTCGATCGTCCTGATCGGCATCGGCGGCCTCGGCCATCTGGCCGTTCAGATCGCCCGCGCGCTTTCGCCCGCGCAAATCATTGCCGTCGATAGGCATCAGGTCAAGCTCGATCAGGCGCGCCAGCACGGCGCGCATCATGCGGTACAGGGCGGCGAGGGCGCCGGCGAGCGCATCCGTGCCCTGACGGGCAACGAGGGCGCCGCGCTGGTGCTCGACATGGTGGGCAACGACGCGACCATGGCGCTGGGCCTGAGCGTGCTGGGCTATGGCGGCCGCTTGAAGATCGTGGGCGTCGGCGGTGGAACACTGCCGGCCACGTTCTATGCCATGCCGCGCGATTCTTCGATCAACGCGCCCTATGCGGGCACGCTGCGCGACGGCCACGACATCGTGCGGCTGGCCCAGAGCGGTCTCGTCAAGGCCGAGGTGGAGCGGATCGGCTTCGGCGATGTCCTCGCTGCCTATGAGCGGATGGATCGCGGACAATTGCGCGGACGGGCCGTGCTCGTTCCCGGAACATAGAGAAAGAAGGTCGCGCGATGGGCGTCTCGGCTCAGGAACAGGACGATTACAATCTCACCGACTCGGCGTTCTTCGGCAAAGCCGACCCGGACGACATCCTGCGCAAATATCGCCAGGACGATCCGGTCCATTGGACCGTGGGCCGCTACAACCGCGGCTTCTGGAGCGTGACGCGGCATCGCGACGGGCGCGCCGTATACGAGAACGACGCGGTCTTCAGCAGCGCGCGCTCCGGTCCCATGCTGCCCATCAGCACCGACTATGAAACGCCGGTCGAGGGCGATCTGCTCGCGCTGCAATTGGCGGGCGCCCAGATCTCGGCGATGGACGGGCCGGCGCATGGCGTGATGCGCCGCGCCTTCTCGGTGCGCTTCATGCAGCCGAGCGTGGCAAAGCTCGAAGGCACGATCCGCGCCCTCGCCGTCGAATGCTTCAACCGCGTCCTGCCCAAGGGTGAATGCGACTTCGCCTTCGACGTCGCCGGCAGCCTGCCGCTGATGCTGATCAGCCACATCATGGACCTGCCGCCGGCGGTGTGGCCGGACATCTATCGCTGGACCTATATGTCGACCTCGCCGGACGATCCGGAGTTCTCGATCGGCACGCCGGAAGAGACCAGCCGCGTCGGCACCGGCAAGGTGATGGCGTATTGCCTCAAGCTGGCGCTGGAGCGCCGCGAAAAGCCCGGCGACGATCTTTTGAGCGATATCGCCCTGACCGAGATCGACGGCAAGAAGCTTGCCGACATGGTGGTGGCGTTCAACGCCGCGGCCTTCATCGCCGCGGGCCACGAGACCACGCGCAACGCGCTGTGCGGCGCGCTCGCCGAGCTGGTCGCCCATCCGGCCGAGCTGGCGAAGCTGCGCGCGCTGCGCCACAATCCTGCCGCGCTGCGCCTCGCGGTGGAGGAGGCCGTGCGCTGGACCTCCCCGCTCACCCATCAATTGCGCACCGCGACCCAGGACGTCGAGCTCGGCGGCAAGAGGGTCAAGGCGGGCGACTGGGTGGTGATCTGGAACAACGCCGCCAACCGCGACGCCGACGTCTTCGCCGATCCCTATCGCTTCGACATCGCCCGCAGCCCCAATCCGCATCTGGGCTTCGCCTATGGGCCGCATTTCTGCCTGGGCGCCAACCTCGCGCGGCTGGAGCTGCGCATCATGTTCGAGCTCCTGCTCGAGCACCTGCACGACATCGAACTGGCGGCGCCGCCGCAATACACCGCCTCCATGATCCTGCGCGGCATCAAGCACATGCCGCTGAAATTCAAGCCGGTCGCGCCGATCGCGTCCTGACCCGCGATCCGCGCGGTCGCGTTGTGGCGGCCGTTATCGGTCTCTCGCGTCGCCGCGCGGACGCTTTTGCAGCTTGATGACGATGTCCTCGGCTGCGAGGTGCCCGTAGGGCGAGGCGAATAGTGCCGGTTGGGCCGCGAGCAGCCTCTCGAAATCCGTCAAGACCGCGCGCCAGGGTTCGGGGATGCCCCGGCTCTGCGCGCCGTCGAACGCGGCGACGCTGAGCGCAATCGCGGCCATCGCGCGCCCGGTCTGGTCGCGCAGGGGGATCGAGAACACCGCCGGCAAGTCATCCAGGCTGGATTCCGCGATGGCGTATCCGGCCTCCCGCGCGGTCTCGACGTCGCGGCGCGTCTGCGGCCGGTCGATCTCCCGCGCCGCGTCCTCATGGTGGCGCAAGACGAATTTGCGGTAGGCGCCGAACGCATCGTCGCTCTGGAACGCGAACAGGCTGCGGCTTCCCGGATCGGCATGCGGAAGCACCACCTCGCCCAGCCGGTCGCGATGATAGATGTCGTCGCCGCCATAGACGACGCTGATCCGCAGCGCGTACCAGCCCAGCCGCATATGGAGCGACGCCGTCCCGCCGCTGAGCTCGGCAAGCCGCGTGAGAAACGGCGTGCCGGCGGCCGCGAGCGCAAACCGCTTCAGGAGCGTCCACAGCAGCAATTGCGGCATGATGCCGGCTTCGTACCCGGTCGTTCCCTGCGAGCGCTGCACATATTGCGCCTCTTCCAGCGTGCTGAGCGCGCGATAGACCGTGGTCGATGGCAAATCGGTGCGGCGGCTGATCTCGGCATGGCTGAGCGGCGCCTCGGCGGTGCAGACCAGCCGAAGCGTATGCAGGACATGCAGGGTGGAGGAGTTGACCGGCGGGCGCATCAGCGGGCTCCCGCCGATGCGTCGTCGCTGAAGAAGGTGAAGGCGGTCGGATACAGGCGCGTGCGCGCGTTCAATTCGCCGGCGATCTCCACAAGCTTCGGCAAAAGGGCCTCCGCGTCGCGGCCGAAACGGTCCTGCGGCCCGCCGACCGCGATCGCGCCCTGCACGGTGTTGCGCGCGTCCCAGATCGGAAAGGCGAGGCTGATCATGCGCGGCCTTATGTTGCGCTGATAGCGCGCATAGCCGCGCGCGCGGATCTCACGGACGGCCGACCACAATTCCTGCGGCGAGACGGTCTGGTTGCCAGACATTTTCAGCGGGCTCCTGCGCGCGATATAGTCTTCGATCTCGGCATCGGTCAGGAACGCCAGCACGGCGCGCGACGACGCCACGCTGTGCAGCGGGCGATAGTCGCCGATCTGGTTGCGCCAGGTTCCGGGCTGGCTGGTCTCCAACCCGTCGATGAACACCACGGCGTCGCCGCGCCGCACGCTCAACGACACGGTCTCGCCGGTCAGCTCGTAGATCGCGTGCATCGATGGCGAGCAGAGCCCGCGCATGTCCGGCTCGCGCGCCCGCGCGCTCTGCAGTTCCAGGATGCGCAGCCCCAGCTCATAGCGCGTCCCGCTGGCGTCGCGGATGAGGAAGCCCTGATCGACCAGCGTGGAGACCGCGCGATAGACCATGTTCTTGGTCATGCCCAGCGCGTCGCTGAGTTCGGTCACGCCATAGCTGCGGTCGATGCGCGACACGAAGGCCGACAGCACCGCGAGGACGCGCGCCGTCGCCTTGTTCTGCTCGCGTATGGCCGGGTCGGTTCCCATGGCCCCTTCCTGCCCGTTCGGGCCGCCCCTGCGCAACCGGCGGCCGTAGATTTCCGTCCGGACAAAGCCCCGGAATGCAAATTCTTGACGCCAGGGCCATCGATCGAAAATAAAATCTTTTAATATCAAGTAGATAAATTGATATCCTCGCGGGTTTCCGTTTGACAGTGCTGATGTTCTGGAATATGGAATTAATATCATATAATAGATTTCAGGGCATAGGAGGCGGGACATGCGGGAAGCGGAGCTGGTCGAACTGCATCTGGATTCGATCGAGGAAGCCCTGGCGGCGGTCGGGCGCGGCGAATGCGTCGTGGTGATGGACGACCGCAATCGCGAGAACGAGGGCGATTTGGTGATGGCGGCGCAGTTCGCGACGCCGGAAAAGCTCGCCTTCATCATCCGCCACACCACCGGCATCGTCTGCGTTGGGCTCGAGGCGGCGCGGGTCGATGCGCTGGCCCTGCCGCCGATGGTGCCGTCGAACTCCGACCGCCATCAGACCGCCTTCACCGTTTCGGTCGATCTGCGCGACGGCACCACCACCGGCGTTTCCGCCGCCGACCGCGCCAAGACCATCCTGGGGCTGGCCGACGAGCGGGTCGGCGCCGACGCCTTCATGCGTCCCGGACATCTCTTCCCGTTGCGCGCCCGCCCCGCCGGCGTGCTCGAGCGTGCCGGCCACACCGAGGCCGCGGTCGATATGACCCGCTTGGCCGGCTGCTATCCCGCCGGCGTGATCTGCGAGATCACCAATGACGACGGCACCATGGCGCGCCTGCCGGACCTGCTCGTCTTCGCGCGCCGGCACGGTCTGAAGATCGTCACCATCGCCGATCTCATCCGCTACCGCCTGGCGCATGACAGAACCGACGCGTCCGCGCCGCCGGTGCGCCAATCCGCCTGAACATCAACGACAAAGGCCCCGGCAAGCGGGGCGCAGTGGGAGGACCATCATGCTTATGACCGCGTTGCCCGATCGGGTGAGCGTTGGCGGCACGACGCTGGAGGTGCTGCGCAAGGGCCGCGGGCAGCCGCTGCTGTTCCTGCATCCCGGCCACGGCATCGATCCGGCGGACGAATTCCTGGAGGCGCTGGCGGGCAAATACCGCGTCATCGCCCCGGCGCATCCCGGCTTCGGCGCGTCGCAGCTTCCCGCCGGCGTCACCTCGGTCGATGACCTGGCCTATTTCTACCTCGACTTCATCGAGCAGGAAGATCTGCACGACGCCGTGCTGGTGGGCGCGTCCTTCGGCGGCTGGCTGGCCGCCGAGCTGGCGATCAAGGGCACGGGCCGCTTCTCCAAGCTGGTCCTGCTGGATTCGGTGGGCGCGAAATTCGGCGATCGCGAGCAGCGCGAGATCAAGGAGATATTGAACACGCCGATCGACGATCTTCCCGGCGTGCTGTTCGCCGATCCCAAGGCCGGCGTGAAGAAATTCGGCGATCTCGACTTTCCGTCGATGACGGAGGCGGAGATCACCCGCTTCGCCCGCAACCGCGAATCCTTCCTGATGTTCGGCTGGGCCCCGGCGCTGTTCAATCCCAAGCTCGCCGCGCGCCTGCACCGGATCGCGATTCCGTCTCTCGTCATGTGGGGCGAGGACGACGCCGTCGTGCCGCCGGCCTATGGCCGCGCCTTCGCGAAGGCGATCCCCGGCGCGACCTTCGCCGGCATCCCGCATGCCGGGCACTATGGATACATGGAGCAGCCGCAGGCTTATGCGAGCGCGGTCCTGCGCTTTCTGAACGGTTGATGGGAGGCCACAATGGAAATCTGGCAGTTCTGCGAACAGTCGATGCACCCGGCCTGGAACAATCCGGGCCCGACCAAGGTCACGATCCCCAACGAGCTGTGCGATCCGGTGATCGCGCACGAGCTGTACAACCGCTATCTCGACGAATGGATGCTGGGCGACGAGCTCGGCTACAACATCTTCGTCAACGAGCACCACGCCTCGGCGAACTGCATGTCGGTGTCGTGCACGCTGACGCTTTCCATCCTGGCGCGCCAGACCAAGAATGCGCGGCTGCTCTCGCTGGGCGTGCCGATCGCCAACCGCACCGACCCCTACCGCGTCGCCGAGGAGCTGGCGATGATCGACGTGATCTCCAAGGGGCGGTTGGAGGTCGGGCTGGTGAAGGCGTCGCCCTTCGAACTCGCCATGTCCAACCAGAGCCCGGCGCGCATCATGGACCGCTATTGGGAAGGCCACGACCTGATCGTCAAGGCGTTCACCAGCCGCGAGCCGTTCAGCTGGGAAGGCGAGTTCTACCAGTACCGCAACATCAATCTGTGGCCGCGGCCCTATCAGCAGCCGATGCCGCCGATGTGGATCACCGCCTCCAGCGCCGCCAACGGGCGCAAGATCGCGCAGCTCGGCTATGTCTGCGCCACCTTCTTCAACGGCAAGGGCACCAAGATGCTGTTCGATGCCTATCGCGAGGAATATCTGAAGACGCACGGCCATATCGCGCCGCCGACCCGGCTCGCCTATCTGGGCATGATGGTTACCGGCCACAATGAGGCGCAGGTCGCCGAGCGGGTGGCCAAGATGAAGGTCTATCTCGATGTCCAGCCGCGCACCCCCAAGGAATGGACCAATCCGCCGGGCTATGAATCGATCGAGGGCAATGTGAAGGCGCTGCAGGTCGGCAAGAAGGGCGGGCGCCTGAATTTCGGCCTGCCGCCCAATCCGTCGCTGGAGCAGATGATCGACGGCGGCATCTTCTTCGCCGGCACGCCCGACCAGATCTACAACCAGATCAAGAAATTCAGCGACAGCGTCGGCGGCATCGATCACCTGCTGTTGCTGTCCCAGGCGGGCGAACTCTCGCATGCCGAGACGGTCGATAGCCTGACGCTGTTCGCCAAAGAGGTGATGCCGCGGCTGAAAGCGCTCAAGAGCACCCACGAAGTCGTCACCATGGCCGCGGAATAGGATAGGCTTGGGGGGCAGCCAGAAGTCCGTCCCATGGCGTCCACCGTCCAGACCGTTCTGGGTCCGATCGAGGTTGGCGATCTCGGCCGCACGCTGATGCACGAGCATCTGCTGGCGTCGTTTCCGGGCGTCGAATTCGATGCGCTGCATCCCTTCGACCGCGACGGCTTCGTCAGGCTGGCGGTGGCGCGGCTGCGCGATCTCAAGGCGTTCGGCGTCAGGAGCTTCGTCGATCCCTGTCCGATCGAGCTTGGCCGCGACGTCGCGCTGTTCGCCGAGATCTCGGAAAAGGCCGAGATCAACATCGTCTGCACCACGGGCTTCTATTTCGAAGCCTGGGGCCTGCCGGTCTATTGGCGGATGCGGACGGTGGAGGAAATCGCCGAACTCTATGTCCGCGAGATCGAGATCGGCTGCGGCAATACCAAGATCCGCGCCGGCGCCATCAAGGTCGCCACCGATGCGGTGATGACCGCGCAGGAGGAAAAATTCCTCGCCGCGGCCTGCATCGCCCAGCGCGCGACCGGCGTCCCCATCATCACGCATACCCAGAACGGCCTCGGCGGGCCGCAGCAGCAGGCCGCCTTCGCGAAAGGCGAGGTCGCGGCGCATCGCTGCCTCATCGGCCATTGCTGCGGCAACGCCGATCCCGCCTATCACCGCCGCGTCGCCGAGGGCGGCTCCTATGTCGGCTTCGATCGCATCGGCAAGCTGCAATTCCAGTCCGACGACACCCGCGCCGACAATCTGGTGAGCCTGGTGCGCGGCGGCTTCGGCGCGCAGGTGATGATCAGCCAGGACGCCTATTGCGCGATGCTCGGCCGCTACCATCCCGTGCGGCAATTGCCGCCGGAAGAAATCCGCCGGGTGATGGACGCGAAAAAGAAGGGGCTGTGGCCGCAGCCCTACACCTATCTCTTCACCGATTTCCTGCCGCGCCTGCGCGCCCGCGGGCTTGGCGACGCCGAGATCTTCGCGATGCTGGACGACAATCCCCGGCGCTTCTTCGCCGGCGATCCGCTGCCTCAGAGCGCCTGGCTGAGCGCGGCCTTCGACGCGGCGACCAGCCAGTCGCGGAACACGATGATGTCGCGATTGTCGCGCCGCTCGCGCGGATAGATCAGATAGTAGCCGAAATCGCGCTTCAGGGTGAGGTCGAAGGGGTGGAAGAGCTGGCCGTTGCTCAGTTCGTTGCGCAGATAGACGCGCTGGCCCATGGCAAGGCCCAGGCCCGCGATCGCCGCCTGATAGGTCACGCTCAATTCGTCCAAATACAGATTGTCGTGCGGCGACAGGTCGTGCGCGCCGGCCAGCGGCAGCCAGTCCGGCCAGTCGGTATGGCGCAACTCCGGATGCAGCAGGGTCAGTTCCTTCAGCACCTCGACCGGATAGGGCCGGTCGCCGGGCGACAGGATGTTGGGGCTGCAGACCGGCGAGACCTCGTCGTGGAACAGCAGGACGCTGTCCAGATCCTTCCAATGGCCGCGCCCATAGCGGACGCGCACGTCGAAGGTCTCCTGCTCCAGGTCCGACTTGTCGGTCGCCGAGATCAGCCGCACCTTCACGTCCGGATGGTGCAGCTGGAAGTCGGGCAGCATCGGAATCAGGAAGTTCATCAGGAAACTGGTATAGGCGCGGACCGTCAGCACCTTCTGCGTCTGGATGCCGACGAATTTGTCGGTCTCGTCGGCGAGCCGCGTGAAGATTTCCGTCAAGGCATGCGCGAAGGTCTTGCTGTTGTCGGTCAGGGCGAGGCCATGGCCCGTCCGCTCGAACAGCGGCGTGCCCATGTAATTCTCCAGCGCCTTGATCGAGCGGCTGATCGCGCCCTGCGTCACGCACAATTCGTCGGCCGCGTTGGTGAAACTCAAATGCCGCGCCGCCGCCTCGAAGGCGCGCAGCGGATTGAGCGGCGGCACGCGCCGGCTTCTGCGAAGATGAGGCTTGTTCATTTCGTCATTATGAAAAATAGTTTGTGGGCGTCCAGCCGCCTGCCCAGTATCGAAAGAGGAAAGCGGTCGCAACCTATTGTATAATCTAAAGGATTCGGCCCGCGGACGCAAATGTCGGCAAGCCTCGAATCCAGGGTGAAGCGGCCGCCGCATTCTCTACAATCGCGGCGCCGGGGAAGGGACATCGGGCGTGAATTTCGACTTCTCGGACGAGGTCAAAGCGATGCGCGAGGAGGCGCGGCGGTTTCTGGGCGATCGTTGTCCGCCCAAGGCCGTTCGCCGCGCGCTCGACGGCGAGGTCGCGTTCGATTCGGGTCTTTGGCGTGCGATGGGCGAGCTCGGATGGACCGGCGTCGCCATTCCCGAAGCGTTCGGCGGCTCGGGCATCGGCCATGAAGCGCTTTGCGTGATCGCGGGCGAGATCGGCGCGTCGCTGGCGCCGGTGCCGTTCTCGTCGAGCATCTACATGGCGGCGCAAGCCATCCTGGCGGACGGCGACGAAGCGCAGAAGCGCGAATACCTGCCGCGCATCGCGGCCGGCGACGCGGTCGCGACCTTCGCGCTCGCCGAAGGCCCCGGCAATCCGTCGCCGCGCGCCATCGAAGTCCAGTTTCGCAACGGCCGGCTCTGCGGCCGCAAGACGCCGGTGCCGGACGGCGCCATCGCCGAACTGGCGATCGTCGTCGCGAAGGATCGCGGCGGCGAGATCGGGCTCTATGCCACGGCGCTCGACGGCCCCGGCGTGACGCGCACGACGCTCGACACCGTCGATCCCAGCCGCAACTACGCGACGCTTTCCTTCGACAACGCGCCGGCGGAGCCGCTGCGCGTGGATGGCAGGGGTTGGGAGGCGGTGCAGCGCGTGCTCGACCGCGCCGCGGTCTTCATCGCCTTCGAGCAGGTCGGCGGCGCGCAGGCCTGCCTGACCATGGCCAAGGACTACGCGATGGGCCGCTATGCCTTCGGCCGTCCCATCGCGTCGTTCCAGGCCATCAAGCATCGCCTCGCCGACATGTATGTCGCGCTCGAACTGGCGCGGGCGCATGCCTATTACGGCGCCTGGGCGATCTCCAACGACGCGCCGGAACTGGCGACGGCCGCCGCCGCGGCGCGCCTCGCGGCGAGCGATGCGTATTACCTGAACGCGAAGGAGAACATCCAGATTCACGGCGGCATGGGATTCACCTGGGAGATGGACTGCCATCTCCATTACCGCCGCGCCAAGATGCTGTCGCTCCTGCTCGGCAGCGCGCCCTATTGGCGCGACCGTCTCATCGGCGAGTTGGAACGCGCCGAACTCGCGGCGGCGGAGTAGGCGATGGATTTCGACGACACGCCGCAAGAAGCCGCGTTCCGCGCCGAGGCCGTCGCGTTCCTGAGCGCCAATGCCGCGCGCAAGACGCGCGCCACCCGCGCCTATCAGAGCCTCGAACTCGACGCCGCCGCCGTGAAGCGCGCCCAGGCGTGGCAGGCGAAGAAGGCTGACGCCGGGTTTGCCGGCATGACCTGGCCGCGCCGCTATGGCGGGCGCGGCGGCACGCCGCTGCAGCAGATCATCTACAATCAGGAAGAAGAGAACTACGTCGTTCCGCGCGGCGTGTTCAACCAGGGCGTCGGCCTCGTCATTCCCACCATGATGACTTACGCGCCGCCGGAAACGATCGAACGCTATGCGCGCCCTGCGCTGCGCGGCGACGAGATCTGGTGCCAGCTGTTCTCCGAACCCTCCGCCGGCTCCGATCTCGCCGGCTTGCGCACGCGGGCCGAGCTGGTCGGCGACGAATGGATCGTCAACGGCCACAAGATCTGGAATTCCAACGCCCACTTCGCCGACCACGCCATCCTGGTCGCGCGCAGCGATCCCACCGTCGCCAAGCATGCCGGCTTGACCTTCTTCCATCTCGGCATGAAGACGCCGGGCATCGCGGTGCGCCGCATCAGGCAGATTTCCGGCGTGTCGAACTTCACCGAAGTCTTCCTCGACAATGTGCGCATCCCCGACAGCCAGCGCCTGGGCAAGGTCGGCGAGGGCTGGAAGGTCGCCATCACCACGCTGGCCAATGAGCGCTACACGATCGGCGAATCCGAAGGCCCGGATTTCGAGGACATCTTCGCCTTCGCCCGCGGCCATGCGCCGGGCGGCGTGGCGGCGCTGGAGAGCGACGCGGTGCGCGAGCGCCTCGCCGACTGGTACATCAAGCGCCAGGGCCTCAGATATATCCGCTTCCGCACGCTCACGGCGCTGTCGCGCGGCGAGAATCCGGGCCCCGAATCCTCCATCGGCAAGCTGATCAGCGCCCCCAAGCTGCAGGAGATCGCCTCCTACGGCATGGATCTGCTGGGCATGGCCGGCGGCGTGATGGATGAGAGCGCGCCGATGAACGCCTGGTTCCAGAACGCGCTGCTCTATGCGCCGGGCAAGCGCATCGCCGGCGGCACCGACGAGATCATGCGCAACATCGTCGCCGAGCGCGTGCTGGGCCTGCCGGCCGACATGCGCGCCGACAAGGACATTCCCTTCAACAAGATTCCAACCGGCCGCAACTGAACGCGGCGTCGAGGACAGCGTGCCCTGGCGTAAGACCCACCGTGCCATCTACAGCCGCGCCGATCTGAAGCGGCTCATCGAGCCGGACACGATCGCGATCGTCGGCCTGTCCAGCAACGAGGCGTCGTTCGGCGCGCGCACCGTGCGCAATCTCGCCGAGCGCGCCGGTGGCCGGCTCTATGGCGTCAATCCGCGCGGCGGCGAACTGCATGGCGTGACGTGCTATCCGGCCATCGCCGGCCTGCCGGAACGGATCGATTGCGCCATCCTCGCGCTGCCGCGCGAGAGCGTCGAAGCGGCGGTCGAGCAATGCGCCGCCGCCGGCACCGGCGCGTGCATCATCTATGCATCCGGCTTCTCCGAAACCGGGCACGCCGACCGCGTGCGCCAGCAGCAGCGCCTCGCCGATATCGGCCGCGGCGCCGGCATGCGCATCGTCGGGCCCAACTGCATCGGCATCGCCAACAATCTGCGCCATGCCGGGATGCTGTTCGTCGCGTCTTACGCGAGCTTGCCGTGGCGGCCCGGCCCCATCGGCCTGGTCTCGCAATCGGGCGGGCTTGGCCATGCGCTGACCCAGGTTGCCGAGCGCGGCGGCAGCTTCAGCCATTTCTTCTCCGCCGGAAATTCCTGCGACGTCGATGTCTGCGATTACATCTCCTATCTCGCCGAGGATCCCGGCTGCCGCGTCATCACCTGCATCGCCGAAGGCCTGAAGGACGGCGAGCGCCTGCTGGAGGCCGGCGAAAAGGCGCTGGCGGCGGACAAGCCCATCGTCATGCACAAGATCGCGACCGGCGCGGCCGGCGCGAAAGCGGCGATGTCGCATACGGGCACGCTGGCCGGGTCGAACGCGGCCTACGAAGCCGCCTATCGCCGTGCAGGCATCGTCGCGGTCGAGAACATGGAGGACGTCTACGAAACCGCGAGCTTCCTCGCCAAGGCCGGGCATCCGCGCGGCGAGGGCGTGGCCGCGATGGCGGCCTCCGGCGGCGGCTGCGTGATCACGCTGGACAAGGCCGAGAAGCGCCAGGTGCCGATGCCGCCCCCGGCGCCGGCGACGCGCGCGATCCTCGAAGCGAACATTCCGGAGTTCGGCTCGCCCAACAATCCCTGCGATATCACCGCCCAGGTCGCGGCCAATCCGCAATCCTACCGGCTTTGCGCCGAAGCCATGCTGCGGGACCCCGCCTATGCGGCGCTGGTCGTGATGACGCCGTCGATCACGCCCAACACGCCGCGGCAGGTGCCGATGTTCTCCGAACTGGCGAAGGCGAGCGGCAAGCCGGTGTGCATCTCCTGGCTGTCCGAATGGCTCCAGGGTCCCGGGTCGAGCGAATATGAGTCCGATCCGCACGCCGCACTGTTCCACACCACCGATCGCTGCTTCCAGGCGCTGGCCGGTTGGCTCTGGCGCGAGCGCCGCCTGCGGCAGGGGAATTATCGCAGGCGCGACGGCGCGGCGCACGCCGCCGCGAAAACCGCGCGGGCGATTCTCGCCAAGGCCGGCGCGAAGCTCAGCGAGCGCGAAGGCAAGGCGCTGCTCGAAACCTACGGCGTCCCGGTCGCGCGCGACATCGTGGTGCGGTCCGAAGCCGACGCCGTTGCCGCCGCGAAGGACCTCGGCTTCCCCGTGGTGTTGAAAGTGGAATCGCCGGACATCCCGCACAAGACGGAGGCCGGCGTCGTGCGCCTCGGCATAAGCGATGCCGATGCCGTGCGCAGCGCTTACCGGGCCGTGACGGCTGCGGCGTCGCGCCTCGATCCCAAGCCCGACATCCGCGGCGTGCTGGTGCAGCCCATGATCCCGCCGGGACTGGAGATCGTGGTCGGCACGCAATGCGATCCCACCTTCGGCCCCATGGTCGTGGTCGGACTGGGCGGCGTTCTCGTCGAGGTGCTGCGCGACAGCATCGCCGAGCTGGCGCCGGTCGATAAGCCGCTGGCGCTGGACATGCTGACGCGGCTGAGGGGCTATCGCCTGCTGGAGGGCTATCGCGGCGCGGCGGCCGCCGATATCGACGCGCTCGCGGAGGTCGTCGTCCGCCTGTCGGAACTGGCGGTCGATCTGGCCGGCGAGATCGCCGAGATCGACGTCAATCCGCTGATCTGCACGGACAACCGGATAATCGCCGTCGATGCGCTGGTCGTGCGTCACGCGGCGGACTAAAAAATATCATCGGGAGGAAACATCCATGGCGAAATGGCTCAAGACGACGGACCTCATCCAGTTCGAGGTGAAGGACAAGGTCGCCGCGATCAGGCTCAACCGGCCCGACCGGCGCAATGCGCTGTCGCCGGAGCTGATCAAGGAGCTGCACGACGCCATGCTGGAAGCCGACGATTTGAACAGCGTGCATGTCATCGTGCTGAGCGGCGCGGGCAGCGATTTCTGCTCGGGCTACGACCTCTCCTATGGCAGCGATCCGAAGAACCAGACCGATCCCGAAGGCGTCTACCGCACCCGCATCAGCACGTTCGACGACGATGTGTGGACCATGACCCGCAAGATGCACCAGATGCTCGTCATCCAGGACATCCACAAGCCCGTGATCGCCAAGGTGCATGGCCGCGCGCTGGCCGGCGGCTCGGAGCTCGCCTTGCTCTGCGACATGATCATCGCGGCCGACGATGCGCTGATCGGCCATCCCGGCACGCGCGGCCTGGGCTCGCCGCCGCTCAACATGTGGTTCTATCATGTAGGCCCGCAATGGGCGAAGCGGCTGCTGCTCACCGGCGACAGCATCAGCGGCCGCGACGCGGCGCGCATCGGGCTGGTGCTGGACAGCGTCCCGGCCGATGAGCTCGATGCCGAAGTCGATGCGCTCGCCAGGCACATCGCGCAGAACGATCCCGACATGCTCGCGGCGCAGAAGCGCATCGTGAACGTCGCGCTGGAAATGGCCGGCGCCCGCAACCTGCAGAAGATCGCGACCGAGATGGACGCGCGGGCGCATCTGTCGAAGCAGCCGCTGCGCACCAGGTTCAAGGAGGACGCCGCCAAGCACGGCGTCAAGGTCGCCTACAAGAACCGCGACGCGAAATTCGGCGACGGCGTCGTGCGCATCCGCGCGAAATAGCGCCGGGGCAAAAATCGTGAGCCGCACCGTCAACCTCTCGCGCTTCGGCGTGCTGGCCGCGCTGACGCTGGTCTATACGGCCAACCAGATCGACCGCCAGCTGGTGGGCATTCTGCTCGAACCCATCCGACACGAATTCGCGTTGTCGGATTCGCAACTGGGCTTCCTCTCCGGCATCGCCTTTGCGATGTTCTATGCCACGCTGGGCATCCCCTTCGCGCTCCTGGCCGACCGCGCCAACCGGCGCAATCTCATCTCCGTCGCGCTGGCGCTCTGGAGTCTCGCGACCGGGCTGTGCGGCCTGGTGAGCAGTTTTCCCCAGCTTCTCGCCGCCCGGGTCCTGGTCGGCGTCGGCGAATCCGGCAGCCTGCCGACCTCGCACTCCATGATTGCCGATCTCTACGGACGCAAGGATCGCGCGACGGCGATGGGCATTCTCTCGGTCGGCGCCAATCTGGGCGTGATGATCGCCTTCGCCGCCGGCGGGCTGATCGCCGCGGCCTGGGGCTGGCGCGCCGCCTTCCTGATCTTCAGCGCGCTGGGACTTCCGCTGGCGCTGTTCGTGCGCTTCGCCGTGCCCGAGCCCGCGCGCACGCGGCGGCGCGCGGGCGGCGCGACGCCGTTGGACGCTTTGCGCCACATCGCCGCAACGCCGGCACTGCGCAATCTGATGATCGCGGCGCCCCTGGCGGCCACGGTGTCCTATGCGTTCCTCGCCTGGTTCGCGGCCTATCTTCTGCGCGCCTTCGGCGGCACCACCGCGACGGTCGGGCCGACGCTTTCGGTCGCGATCGGCATCGGCGGCTGCCTCGGCACTTTGTTCGGCGGCTTCGCGGCGGACCGGCTGGGGCGCGGCGATGTGCGCTGGCATGTCTGGATCAGCGCCGTCGCGCTGGTCGCCGCCGCGCCGGCCTTCATGGCCTCGCTGCTCGCACCGAGCTACGCGCTCGCCGTGGCGCTGTTTCTCCTGCCCGCCTTCCTGGGCATCGTCTATTCCGGTCCCAATTTCGCGCTGGTGCAGGGCCTCTATCCCGCGCATATGCGCGCGATGGGCGCGGCGACCTATCTCTTCGTCGTCAATCTGACGGGACAGGGCATCGGACCATGGGCCGTCGGCGCGCTGAGCGACGCGCTCAAGCCCGGCTTCGGTCCGCTGTCGCTGCGCTGGGCGCTGATCGCGATCGCCGTCCTGTGGCCGGTCGCGGCGATCTTCTTCGTCCGCGTCGGCCGCACGCTGGCGCGCGATCTCGACGCGCAGGAGCCGCCCGCTACTGCGGATAGATGAGGACCTTCGACGCCTCGCGCGCTTCGCAAAGGGAAAATCCCCGCAACGCGTCCGTCAGCGGCAGCCGATGCGTGATCATCGGCGCGAAAGCGTCCGGCTCCTTCGCCAGCGCCTCCAGCACGATGGTCCAGGCCGCACGCGGTGCGCGCGACACGCCGCGGATCTGCAGCCGGTTGCGCACCAGCTTCAGGATATCGACGGTCGCGGGCGCTTCCGGCATCCCCGCGACGGCAAGCACGCCCCAGGGCCGCAACACCGCCAACGCCTGATCGATGACCACCGGCACGCCGGCCGCCTCGATGGCGATGTCGAAGCCGTCGCCCGCAAGGGACGACAGCCGCGCCGCGGCATCGGGCTCGCGCATGTCCACAAGGTTCTCGAATCCCATCTGCGCCAGGGTGCCGAAACGCGCGGCATCGTTCAGCCCGACGACGGTCACGTCCGTCGCGCCCATCTGGCGCGCGATGAGGGCGGCGCCCTGGCCGATGGGGCCGGGTCCGAAGACCACGACGCGCTTGCCCGGCGCCATCCCGGCGGTGGTCAGCGCGTGCGCGGAGGTGGTCAGCGGCTCGGCCAGCGCGCCCAGTTCGGTCGGCACATTGGCGGGCAGGCGATAGAGATACGACGCCGGCGCCAGCATATAGCGCGCGAAGGCACCGTCGCGGATCAGCCCGATGGCCTGGCGGTTGCGGCAATCGTCCGGCATGCCCGCGTCGCAGGCGATGCAGCGCCCACAAGCCACCGCCGGATTGACGACGACCCGGTCGCCGGTTGCCAGGCCCTGCACGCCTGTGCCCAGCGCGACGACGCGGCCGGCCGTCTCATGGCCGATGGTCACGGGCAGCGCATTCGCCATGAAGGATTTGTACATCGGGATCCAGTCGTCGATTCCCAGATCGGTCCCGCAAATGCCGGTCGCCGCGACCTCGATCAGCGCCTCGCCCGGCCCGGGCGCCGGCGGCTCGGGGACGTGGTGCAATTCCACGCCCGTGCCCGGATGGGTTTTGCGCAAGGCCAGCATGGCGTTCTCCCGTCGCGGTCAGATCTTGTGCGAGACGTGCCGCGTATAGGTATAGCACTCCAGGCCCTCGCTGCCGCCCTCGCGGCCATAGCCGCTGTCTTTCGTGCCGCCGAACGGCGCTTCGGCGAAGGAGGCGCGGTAATGGTTGATCGACAGGCTGCCGCATTCGACGCCGTCCATCAGCGCGGCGACGTTGCGGGCCGACTGCGTGAAAGCATAGGCCGACAGCGCGAATTGCGTGTCGTTGGCCTTGGCGATGGCGGCCTCGACGCTTGCGATGCGGTTCACGATCGCGATCGGCCCGAACGGCTCCTCGCGCATCAGCCGCGCGTCGTCCGGCACGTCGGCGAGCACCGTCATCGGATAGAAATAGCCGCGATTGCCCAGGCGCGCCCCGCCGGCCAGAAGCTTCGCGCCGCGCGCGACGCCGTCCTCCACCAGCGCGGCGACGGCCTCGAGGCGGCGGACATTCGCCAGCGGCCCCATCTCGGTCTTGGCATCCAGCACGTCGCCGCAGATCACCTCGCGGGCGCCCTTCGCAAACGCGCCGACGAAACTGTCGAAGATGCGCTCCTGCACGAAGAAGCGCGTGGGCGAAACGCAGACCTGTCCGGAATTGCGCGCCTTGCCGGTCACCGACAGCGCCGCGACCGCGAGCGGATCGGCGTCGTCGCACACGATCACCGGAGAGCTGCCGCCCAGTTCCATGATCGCCGGCTTCATATGCTGTCCGGCCAGCGCGGCCAGATGCTTGCCGACCGGCACCGAGCCGGTGAAGGTGACGAGCCGCACGGACGGCTTGGCAATGAGATAAGCCGAAATCTCCGCCGGATTGCCGAACACCAGATTGACCGCGCCGTTGGGCACGCCCGCGTCGTGGAAGGCGCGCACCAGATGCATTGCGCCCGACGGCGTCTCCTCGGCGCCCTTCAGGATGATCGAACAGCCCGCGGCCAGCGCGCCGGCGACTTTGCGCGTCGGCGAGGCGATGGGATAGTTCCACGGCGTGAACGCGGCCACGACGCCCAACGGCTCGCGCAGCACCAGATGGCGCATGCCGGGTTCTGCCGGAACGATGCGTCCATAGAGCCGGCGCCCCTCGCTCGCATCCCATTCGATGCGTTCGGCCGCGACGATCACCTCGGCGCGGGCCTGGGCGATGGGCTTGCCCTGGTCGCGCGCGATGTCGGGCGCGATCGTCCCGGCGCGTTCGCGCAGCAGCCGCGCGGCGTCGAGCATGATCTTCTCGCGCTGGATCGGCGCGATCCGCCGCCACAGCGCGAAGCCGCGCTCGGCGGCGGCCAGCGCCTCGTCCAGCTCCGTCGTGCCGGCATGGGGCAGATCGCCCAGGATCGACTCGTCGGACGGATTGAGAATCTCTGTGGTCCGCCGCGAGCCACGCCACACGCCGTCGATCAGCAGCTCGATGTTCGGATAGGCCATCCTGTTTTCGTTTTCACACCCTGAACCGGCCTCACACTAACACGGCGCGGCGCGGGGCGGCACGCCGCGCCGCCACCGCCCGGGCGATCATTTTTTGTCCGGGCGGAATGAAGCGCGCTCATGCGCGCGGGATGCAAGCCGCTCATTGCGCCATGCCCAAAAATGGCTTGTTGCCGCGCCGGCCGGCTTCAACATGTCGCCATGGACGAACCCCTGGAAGACCGGCTCAAGCTTGCCATGCGCGGCCTGGCGACCTCCGTCGCGGTGATCACGACGGCGCTGGGCAGGGAGCGCCATGCGATGGCCGCGACCGCGGTCACGCCGCTCAGCATGGAGCCGCCCTCGATGCTGTTCTGCATCAACCGCACCGCCACGGCCTATTCGATCCTGCGCCAGGGGGCGGACTTTTGCGTCAACCTGCTGGGCCAGCATCATGAACATGTCGCGCGGCTCTGCAGCGGCCCCGTGAAGGGCGAGGCGCGGTTCGAAAGCGGCATCTTCGACATGGACGCGGACGGCGTGCCCTATCTGCCCGACGCCCAGGCCAGCGTGACCTGCATGCAGGACGGCCGCATGGCCTATGGCTCGCATGACGTGTTCTTCGGCAAGGTGAAGACGGTGCGGATCGCCGGCCGCATCGCACCGCTGGTCTATGTCGATGGCGCCTATACCGGCCTTGCGCGCTGAGCCCGGATCATCCGCCGAACAAGGTCTGGCCGCCATCGACGATCAGCGTCTGGCCATAGACCCATCGCGCCGCGGGCGACGCGAAGAACAGCACCACATCGGCCAGTTCGTCCGCTTCGCCGAGCCGTCCCGCCGGTATGGTTGCAATGGCTTTCGCGAAAGCGGGATCGTTGCGCCTCTTGCGCTCTTCCCAGAAATGGCCCGGCGCGGTGATCGAACCGGGCGCGACCGAATTCACCCGTATTCCGCGCCTGGCGAGCTGCGCCGCCTGGCTGGTCGTATAGTGGATCAGCGCCGCCTTCATCGCGCCATAGCAGGGGGCAACCAGAGACGGGCGGGTGCCTGCAATCGATGTGATGTTGACGATCGCCGCGCCTTCGGCCCGTTCGAGCCAGGAGAGTGCGGCGCGGCTGGCGCGGATCGTGCCCATGAGGTCGGTGGAGAACGCGGCCAGCCAGTCATCCTCCGTGTCGGCGCGCGCAAAGGCCGAGACGTTGTTGACCAGGATATCGATGCCGCCGAGAAATTCCGCCGCGGCCGCGACGAAACCTTCGATGGCGGCGCCGTCCGAGACATCGCACCGCGCCGCGAACAGCCGGCCGTCATCGCCGCTTTCCGCGCGAAAGCGGTCCAGCGCTTCGAGGCTTCGCCCGCACACCGCGACGCGGGCGCCGGCATCCAGGAATCTGCGCGCGATGGCGCGGCCGATGCCGCGGCTCCCGCCCGTCACGATCGCCTTGCGCCCGCTGAAATCGACCATCGCGGCATTCTCGCCAAAACCGTCGATCCGCCGCCTCAATTTTTCTGATGCGCCCATGACCAGAGATGATCTTTCGCGGGCGCGCGCCAGGCGATAAGAACGCGGATGCCGATGGAACCGCTCGACCCGCAGATCGTCGCGGCGCGCCGCCGCCAGGCCGCGTCGATGGCCGCCGTCGATGTCACCAGATTGCCGCCGGCCGAAGGTCGGGACTTCGCCAACAAGGCGGCGCTGTTTTTCCACGACGGCCAGCCGGAGATCGCACGCGTCGCGGATATCGAACTTCCCGGCGGCGACGGTCCCCTGCGCGCGCGGCTGTACGAGCCGCAGGCCCGGCCGCCGGGCGCGGTCTTCTATCTGCACGGCGGCGGATGGTTTCACTGCAATGTCGATACGCATGACCGGCTGATGCGCGTGCTGGCGCGCGAGAGCGGCCTGGCCGTCATCGGCATCGACTACCGGCTCGCGCCCGAGCATCCCTTTCCCGCCGGCCTGGACGACGCGCGCGCCGCTTGGCGCGCCGTGCCGGCTGCGCTCGGCCTCGATCCCGCGAACATTGCCGTGGCCGGCGACAGCGCCGGCGCCAATATCGCGCTGGCGCTCTGCCTGTCGGAGCGCGACGCGGGCGGTGTCCTGCCCGGCGCGCTCGCGCTGTTCTATGGCTGCTTTGCGCCGCGGTTCGACACCGAAAGCCACAAGGCCAATGGCGATGGCCGCTTCGGCCTGACGACCGAGCGCATGCGCTGGTATTGGCGGAATTATGTCGCCGATCTCGCCGCGCCGCCGCCTTTGTCGGCGCCGCTTGGCGGCGATCTGCACGGTCTGCCGCCGACCTATCTGTGCCTCGCGGAGCGCGATCCCATCGCGGACGACACCCGGCTGCTGGCGCGCAACCTTGCCGCCGCCGCTGTCCCGCACACGCTCATATCCTGGCCGGGCGCCAGTCACGGCTTCCTGCAGATGACGCGCGACGTCGCGCTGGCGCGCGAGGCGGCGTCCGATGCCGCGGGCTTCCTTGCCGCGCGGCTCACACCATCCAGCGGCCGCCATTGACGAGGATGGACTGGCCGGTGATGAACCGGCCTTCCTCGCTGGCGAGCAGCGCCGCCATCGCCGCGACGTCTTGCGGCTCGCCGATCCGGCCCAGCAGGACTTCCGCCTTGGCCTTGTCCACCACTTCGCGGTGGCCGCTCGCCTCGGCCTTCTCGATCGCCCGCGTGCGCGTGACGCCCGGACAGATCGCGTTCACCGTGATGGCGTGCTCCGCCAATTGCCGCGCGAGCGCGCGCGTGAAGCCGATGATCGCCATCTTGGCCGCCGCGTAATCGTGGCTGCCGGCGCCGCCGACAAAGGCGGATTCGGACGACATGTTGATGATGCGGCCGTATTTGCGCGCGCTCATCCCCGGCGCGACGAGGCGGGAGAACCGCATCGTGGTGAACAGATTGACCTCCATCACGAAACGCCAGGTCGCTTCTTCGGAGGTGAGGAACGGTCCCTGTTTCTCGCGCGCGCTCTGCCCGACATTGTTGATCAGGATGTCGATCGGTCCGATCCGCCGCTCGGCCTCGGCGACGAAGTCGCGCGCCGCATCGGCGTCGCAGCAGTCGCCCGCCGCCGCGTAAACCTTGTTTTCATGCCGCCCGGCTGCCGCGCCGGTCTCTTCCGCGGCGGCGCCGTCCAGGTCGATGACGGCGACATTGGCGCCTTCCTCCGCCAGCCGGAGCGCGCAGCCGCGGCCGATGCCATGGCCGCCGCCGGTGATCAGCGCGTTGCGGCCTTGCAGGCGTTTTGCGGCGAGGGACATGGCCAAAAGAGCCGCATTTCGCCGGCTCTTTGCAAGGGAAAACGACATGACCTCCGGTCATTTGTACATCACCAAAAATCGGTTGCGGGGTCGGTCTGCTGAAAGAGTATGACGGACGGTGGACGCCGCCATGGTGGACAGCCAGACGATAGACGGGAAAGCTCGTATCCGCGTGTTGCCGCCATCGGGAAGGTCGCGATGATGCTTCTGGAGCATCATGCCAAGGACGTGCTGGGAAGCGTCGGCTTCCCGGTGCCCGAAGGCGTGCTGGCCACGGCGCCCGGCCATCGCATCGGATTTCCGCTCATGGTCAAGGCCCAGGTGCCGGTCGGCGGGCGCGGCAAGGCCGGCGGCATTCTGCGCGTCGCCGATGATGCCGCGCTGGGCGAGGCGTTGGCCCGCGTGATGGCGATGACCATCAAGGGCCATCCCGTGCGCGCCTGCCGTCTCGAACGCCCCATCGCCTTCGCGCAGGAATGCTATCTGAGCCTCATCGTCGATGCGAATGCCGGCGGCGTCAAAGTGATGATGTCGGCCGAAGGCGGCGTGGACATCGAAGATCCCGCCCTGCGCGGCAAGATATTGTCGCAGGTCGCGGGACCCGATCTTGCGAGCGTCGAAACGGCGATCGCCGAACTCGCGGCGCGTCTGCCGCTTGCGGCGCGCGGCGCCATGCGCGAGGCCGCGCTGGCGATGGCGCGGAACTTCTTCGCCTTCGAAGCGCTGCTGATCGAGATCAATCCCCTGTTCGTCCGTGCCGATGGCAGCTGGGTCGCGGGCGACGTGAAATTCGCCGTCGATGAGAACGCGCTGCCGCGCCAGGACGCGCTGCGGGCGATCGTCGAAGGCAACGCCCGGCTCTATCCCGAGGCGGCGGTGAAATTCGCCCGCGGCTTCGATTTCGTCGTGCTCGATCCGGACGGCGATATCGGCCTCGTCACCACCGGCGCCGGCCTCAGCCTGCAGCTGATCGACGAGCTGGTCGCGCGCGGCCACCGGCCGTTCAATTTCTGCGACATCCGCACCGGCGGCTTCAAGGGCGATCCCGGCCGGCTGGTGGAGGTCTTCCGCTGGATCGCGGCGGCGCCGCGCATCCGCTCCGTGCTGATGAATTTCTTCGCCGGCATGACGGATCTGGGCGAACTCGCCAAGCTGCTGCTCGCCGCGCTCGACCAGGTGCCGCAGCTGAAGGGCCGCCCCATCACCGCCCGCCTCATCGGCAACGGCCTTGCCGAGGCGCAGGCCATCCTCGCCGCCGCCGGCAGCCCGATCGCGGTGGAGACCGATCTGGAACGCGCCATCGCGCGCGCCGTGGCGGCGATCGGACCGGCGCCATGATCGCGTCCCTCGTCACGCCGCAGATGAAGGTCCTCGTCCAGGGGCTGACGGGCCGCGCCGGCCGCGCCCAGACCGCGCGCATGCTGCACTATGGCACCGACATCGTCGCCGGCGTCTCGCCGCGCGACGACGCGACGGGGCCGGTGCCGTGTTTCCGGAATTGTGCCGAAGCGGTCGCCGCCACCGGCGCGGAGGCCAGCGTCATCATCGTGCCGCCTCTGGCGGTGCTCGAATCCATCCGCGATGCGGTCGGCGCCGGCATCCGCCTCATCGTCTCCATCAGCGAAGGCGTGCCCATCCACGACGCGCTGAAGGCACGCGCCCTGGTGCGCGCGGCCGGCGTGCGCTGGATCGGGCCCTCGACGCCCGGCCTGGCCATCCCCGGCAGGATCAAGCTCGGCTTCCTGCCCGACATCTCGCTCGCGCCCGGCCGTCTCGGCGTCATGAGCAAGAGCGGCACGCTCTCCTACGAAGTCTGCCACCGGCTGGTGACGCGCGGCCTGGGCCAAAGCCTCTGGGTCGGCGTCGGCGGCGATCCCGTGAAGGGCACGCGCTTCGCCGACCTGCTGCCGGTCTTCGAAGACGATCAGGACACGGACGGTCTGGTCGTGGTCGGCGAGGTCGGCGGCAACGAGGAAGAAGACCTCGCGCGCCGGATCGTCGAGGACCGCTTCTCCAAGCCGGTCTTCGCCCTCGTCGCCGGCCGCAATGCGCGCGAGGGCGTGACGATGGGGCATGCCGGCGCGCTCGCGGGCGACGGACAAGGCAGCGTCGAGGCCAAGGCCGAAGCGCTGCAGGCCGCCGGGGCGATGGTCTTCGCGCGTATCGAAGATCTGGCCTCGGCGGTCGCGCAAAGGTTTTCGCAGGACAGGCATCACAAGGCGCTCCGCGCCGCGACGGTTTGAACAGGGGTTACAATGAATCACCACATCAAGGGCGACCGGCACACGCTGCCCCAGACCGATCTGATCTCGACGCGCATCGACAAGCGCGCCGCCGGCAATGTCGCCTATGTGACCGTGACGAACGAGGCCCGCCGCAACGCCCTGCCGGTCGAAGGGCGCCTGGCGCTCGCCAACACGATGAAGGCGATCGGCCACGATCCCGATTTGCGCGTCGTGGTGCTGAGCGGCGCCGGCGACAAGGCGTTCATCGGCGGCGCGAACATCAACGAGATGTCGGTGTTCCCCGATCCGGTGACCGCGGAAGAAGGCAGCCGCACCACGCATCTGGCCGGCGATTCGATCCGCCGCGTGCCGGTTCCGGTCATCGCGCGGATCAACGGCTATTGCCTGGGCGCCGGCATGGAGATCGCCGCCTCTTGCGACATGCGCGTCGCCTCCGACAATGCGGTGTTCGGCATGCCGGAAGTCAAATACGGCCTGCCCTCCGGCATGGAAGCCTGCCTCCTGCCCCGGCTGATCGGCTGGGGCAAGGCGCAGGAACTGGTGTTCACCGGCGAGATGATCAGCGCGCAGGAAGCGCATCAATGGGGCTTCGTGGAGCGCCTGGTGACGCAGGACAAGCTCGACGAGGCGACGGAGGGCTGGGTCTCCAGCATCCTCGCCGCCGGGCCGATCGCGATCCGCATCCAGAAAGAGCTCAACCGCGATTGGGAGCGGATGTCGATCGCCGACGCGGTGCAGCAGGGCATTCGCGCGGTCGGCCGCGCCCACACCACCGGCGAGCCGCGCCGCATGATGGAAGCCTATCTCGAAAAACGCGTCAAGAAATGAGATAGCGTACAGGGAGATGCCAATGTCGTTGGACGTGGACGTCGAGCAATCGGCGCAGGGATTGTCGTCGGGCGAACTCGCCTATTTCGCCAAGGAGGGCTTCGTCCTGCCGTCGGCGGGCCTGCCGCCCGACGCGGTCGCGCATATGCAGGAGTCGATCGAGCGCGTCGTGCGCGACAACGACAATTGGGAGAACCTGCTGCGCATGGTGCATGTGCCCAAGCGCGACGGATTGCCGGAAGGCGTGATCGGCGGCGAGGAAATCTTCAAGATCATGTTCCATCCGGTGCTGCTCGGCGCCGCGGCCTCGATCCTTGGTCCCAACCTGATCATGTGGGGCAGCGAGATGTTCGCCAAGCCGCCGGGCGTCGGCAAGGGCACGCCCTGGCATCAGGACTGCTACAACCCGTCGATCAAGTCCGGCAAGGGCGCCGACCGCGTCACCAGCCTGATGGTGTGGATCGCCGTCGATCGCATCGACAGAGGCAATGGCTGTCTGCAGTTCATCGCAGGCTCGGGCCGCAACGGGCCGCTGGCGCATCTCAAGCACGCGCAGACCGACGCGCTGCTGAACTTCGAAGCCGATCCCGATCTGCTCGACCTCGGCAAGGCGGTGCCGGCCATCCGCGCGCCCGGCCAGTTCTCGATCCACGATTTCTACGTCGTGCACGGCGCGGAGGCGAACACGTCGAGCCACCGGCGCGCCGGCCTGACCTTCCACTATATCTCCGCGGAAGATCTCTACGACCGCAGCATCGGCAACGCGGTCGGCTCGGGCCTGCGCGCGCCGGCGCCGCTGGCAAAGCGCCCGATCTGGCTGGTGCTGGGCGAGAACAGGAATCCGATGAACGACTTCCTCACCGGCCACCAGGGCCTGGAAGATCTCGACGCCTATGCCGAAGAGACGCGCGCGAAGATGACGAGGCTGCTGGGCTAGTGTCGTGAATCCGACCCACGCCGCATTCAAATAATGGTGTCATGCCCCGCGAATGCGGGGCACCCGGTTGACGCTTGCGCCGACGAGGCCGGGTTCACCTGGGTCCGCTGTTCAAAGATGGCCGAAAGGCCTGCGAGCCGGTCACACACGCGCACCGGCGATTTTCCAGCGTGCCAGCCTCTCGTAATATGGATAGGCCGCGTCGGCGATCGCCGCCAGCGCGGGCGACAGGTTTTGCGGGGCGGCCGCCGGTCCGGAAACAAAGCCGGTCGACTGCTCCACCCGATCGTACCAGGCCGGCGCCCACACGCCGTCGCTCGCCCGCCGCCCCTTGGGCCAGTGCAGCATCTTCGCGCTGAATGCGATCCCGATCGCGGAGCAAAGCGCCTCCAGCTGGGACCGCGGCGCGGCGGAGATGTCGGAGGAGTCGATCACGATCGGCGCATGCCCGAGACGGTCCGCTTCGCGATCGAACAGTTCCGCCTGCCTTACGATGCCGATGTCCGACAGGGTGGTCTCGCCCCGCTTGTCCTGGTACGACGCGACGACCTCGTGCGGCCGCCGGATCAGGAAGATGTTGCGGCACGCCGCCATCCAGCCTGTCCCGATCTGCGGCAGCATGTGATGGGTCATGTGCTTTTGGTAGAAGATCGGCGCGCCATGAGGGCTTGGGCCGAGCAGCGCGGCTTCGACGTCGCGCCAATCGTTCGGCTGGCTCCGCAGGACCTCTTCGCGCATGGGGTGGATGGCGCCGCTGAGCGCCAGATAGGCGGCATAGAACGGCTCGTCCAGCACGGCGGTGTCGTCGCGGTTCTCGAAGGCGCGCATCATCGCGGTCGAGATGTTGCGCGGGCCCGACCACATGGCGATGCGAAGCGGCTGCGCGCTCATGCCTTCGCGGCCTCGGCATCCTTCAGCGCGGCATAGGCCGCGCGCAGCCGGGACGTGACCGGCCCGGGCAGTGCCGCGGGCAGGGCGCGGCCGTCGATCTCGCGCACCGGCGTCAGTCCGCCGAAGGTGCCGGTGACAAAGGCTTCGTCCGCGTCCCGCGCCGCGTCCGGGGCGAAGTCGCCGAGCGCGATGCCGATCCCGTGCGCCCCGCACAGCGCGATGACGTTGGCGCGGGTGACGCCGTTGAAGCAGAACAAGCCGGTCGAGGTATGGACGATTCCGTCCTTGACGAAAAAGAAGTTGGTGGCGTTGCAGCTGGAGACGAACCCGTCCGGATCGAGCATCAGGGCTTCGTCGGCGCCGGCGCGGATCGCCTCCTGCAGCGCGAGGATGAGGTTGAGCCGGCTGTGCGAATTCAGCCGCATGTCGAACATGTGCGCCGGCGTGCACCGGATCGAGACGGTCGCGAGCGACAGCCCGCGCGTCGCCAAGGCCGGACTCGGCGCCTTGCGTTCCGCCAGGATGACGATGGTGGGCGTGCCGAGCGCGTTGCGCGGATCCTGATTGGCCCCCGATTTGGGCCCGCGCGTGATCATCAGCCGAAGATGAGCCCCGTCCTCGAACCGGTTGGCCTTCAGCGTCCGCCGGATTTCGGCCACCAGCATCTCGCGGCTCAACCCGATATCGAGTCCGATCGCCGCCGCCCCGGCGAACAGCCGGTCCAGATGGGCGTCGAGGAAGAGCAGGGCGCCCTTGTGCAGGCGAAGGCCTTCCCAGATGCCGTCGCCGACGACGAAGCCGGCATCGAACACCGAAACCTTCGCCTCGGCACGCGGCACCAGCGCTCCGTTCAGATAGATCAGCGCCGCTTCGTTGGCGGGATCGCTCTCGAAGTCCTGGCTGCCCGGCATCGCGCGCTCCGGCTCGTCAAGCGAATGTCGGCGCGTTGGCGAACGGCGCGTCCAGGCTGTGCGACGGCTGCGTGAACCAGCGCGGCCCTTCCTGCGTCATGTGGAAGTGATCCTCCAGCCGCACCCCGAAGGCCTGCGGCACGACGATCATCGGTTCGTTGGAAAAGCACATGCCGGGCGCCAGCGCCGTCCGGTCGCCGCGCACCAGGTTCGGCGCTTCGTGGAGGTCGAGCCCGATGCCGTGGCCGGTGCGATGGGGCAGCCCCGGCAGGCGATAGTCCGGACCCAATCCGGCGCGGGCGATGACGGCGCGCGCCGCCGCATCGACCGATTCGCAGGGCGCGCCGAGTCTCGCCGCCTCGAACGCCGCGGCTTGCGCGTCCTTCTCCAACTGCCAGATCTCCCGCAGGCGCGGCGGTGGCTCGCCGAAGACATAGGTCCGCGTGATGTCCGAATTGTAGCCGTCGATCTGGCAGCCCGTGTCGATCAGGACGACGTCGCCTTCGCGCAGCGCGCGGTCGGTTTCGCCGCCATGCGGCAGCGCGCTGTCGGCCCCGAACGACACGATGCAGAAGGTGCTGTCGGAACCGCCCAGCGCGCGATGCTCGGAATCGATGAAGCGCGCGACCTCCGACGTCCGCACGCCTTCGGCCAGGCTTTTCCACGCCCGGCGCTGGACTTCGAGCGTGATCGCCTTGGCCCTGCTCATGAGCGCGATCTCGGCGGCCGATTTGCGGCTCCGCAAGCCATGGATGAGCGGCCCCGCATCGCCGAGGCGCTCGGGCGGCAGAACGCGCGCCAGCGCGAGGTAGACGAACAACGCGATTTGATCGTCGAGGCCCAGGCGCGCGCCGGGCCTCAGTCGCGACGCGATCAAGGCATGGGGATTGTCGTCTTCCTCCCAGGTGAGGATGTCGCCCGTCACGCCGACGGCGCCGGACAGCTTGGCCCGTTCGAATCCGGGGCAGACATATTCCAGGGCGCCGCCCGCATGGACGATCGCGCCGGTGAACCGTTCCGACGGCGACCACGCCAGGCCGGTGAAATAGAGCAGGCTCGTCGTGGAACCGAGAAGGACGGCCGCAAGCCCGGCCTCGTCCATCAGCGATCGCAGCGCCGCCAGACGCGCCTGCCGTTCGGCGAGGCCGATGGGGGCGGGGTTGTCGGCGGCCGTCATGCGCGTCTCCGAAGGCGTCATTGTCACCACTATAGGATCATGCTCAACTTGCGCGCGACACGTTTTTGCAGCCGAGGGGCCGCTTGATCGTCGATATTCTTCTGGCCGCGCTGGCGCTGATCGGCATCGGCTACGGCGCGACGCTCCTGCGCCTTGCCGCGGCGCGCGGCCAGCTTCGGATCGGGATCGAGGCCACCGCCCTGGGCGCCGTCACCAACTTCTTCGACACGCTGGGCATCGGCTCTTTCGCGCCGACCACGGCCTGGCTCAAGCTGCGTTCGCTGGTTCCCGACCGCTTCATTCCCGCGACGCTCAACGCCGGCCATTGCATCCCCACCATCGTCGAGGCGCTGGTGTTCATCCGCCTGGTGCAGGTCGATCCCCGGCTGATGGTCGCCTGCATCCTGTCCGCGATCGCCGGTTCCTTCGTTGGCGCCGCCGCGGTCCAGCGCGTGTCGGTGCAGGTGGTGCAGGCGAGCGTCGGCGTCGCGCTGGTCATCGCCGCCGCGCTCTATGCCATGCAGAACCTGAACCTCATGCCGGTCACTGGCAATGCGCTGACATTGCCGCCGCTGTTCTTCGTCGTCGCCGTCGCGGCCCACTTCGTCCTGGGCTCGCTGATGGCGTTCGGCATCGGGCTCTATGCGCCCTCGCTGATCACGCTCAGCCTGATGGGATTGGACCCCAAAGCGGCGTTCCCGATCATGATGGGCGCCTGCGCCTTCCTGATGCCGGTGACGGGACTGCGGTTCATCGCCGACAAGCGCGTCGATCTGCGCATCGTGCTGGGCTTGGCCTTGGGCGGCGCGCCGGCGGTGCTGCTCGCGGCCTATGCCGTGACCAACCTGCCGCTGGTCGCGCTTCGTTGGGGCGTGGTGGTCGTGGTCCTCTACACGGCCGCCGTCTTGCTGCGCGCCGCGGCAAGGCCGGTGCCCGAGGATCGACAAGAGGCGCCGGTCACGGTGTGATGGATGCGAAAGCACATTCTCCTGTCGCTGTCGGCGGCGATTCTTCTGGTTGCCGTGGCGCGCGCTGAGGGCGAGCCGCCGGGCGCCGATGCGCGGCTCAAGGCGCTCTACACTGCCGAATGGGCATGGCGCGAGGAGCAGTTCGCCGACGACGAGGACGGCCAAAAGCCGGTCAGCGACCGCCTGCCGAAGGTCGATCCCGCGACTCAGGCGATGCGGCTCGCCTATTGGGAGAAGACGATGGCGCAGTTGAACGCCATCGCGCGCGACCAGCTCTCGGCTGCCGAGCAGGAGAACTACGATATCTACAAGCCGCAGATCGCGGCGCTCATCGCCGGCCAGAAATTCCGCGACTACGAGATGCCGGTCAATTCCGACACGACCTTCTGGACCGACATCGGCTACACCGCGCGCAAGCCCTTCCGCACCTTGGCCGACTATCGCAACTGGATCGCGCAGATGCGCGACATTCCGCGCTACTTCCGCGAACAGATGGGCGAGATGCACGCCGGGCTGAAGCGCGGCTTCACGCCGCCCGGCGTGACCCTGAAGGGTCGCGACGCCTCGATCACCGCGGTGACCGAAGCCGCGCCGCAGAAGAGCCTGTTCTACACGCCGTTCGTCGAGATGCCGGGCATCGCCGACGCCGACAGGGCGGCGCTCCGCGCCGAGGCCGTCGCCGCGATCCGCGACACCGTCCAGCCGGCCTATCGCGAGCTTCTCGCCTTCATGCGTGACGAATATGTTCCGGGGACGCGCACGACGCTGGCGGCGCAGGACATGCCGGACGGCCGGGCGTGGTATCGCCAGCAGATCCGCGAATACACGACTCTCGATATGGACCCGGCGGCGATTCATGCGCTCGGGCTGCGCGAGGTCGCCGGCCTGCACCGGCAGATGATCGAGGTGATGACGCAGACCGGCTGGACGGGCGACTTCCCGGGCTTCCTGCATTATCTGCGCACCGATCCGCAATTCTACGCGAAAACACCGCAGGAATTGCTGATGCGGACGGCGTGGATCGCGAAGAAATTCGACGGCAAGGCCTCGATCTGGTTCGGCTATCTGCCGCGCATGCGCTTCGCCATCGTGCCGGTGCCGGACGATCTCGCGCCGTTCTACACCTCCGGCCGCGGCGGCCCGGGACAGTACCTCGTCAACACCTACCGGCTCGAGACCCGGCCGCTCTACAATCTGACCGCGATGACGCTGCATGAATCGGCGCCGGGGCATGCGTTTCAAATGCCCATCGCGCTCGAACAAAAGGGCCTGCCGGAATTCCGCCGCCACATCTACATCTCCGCCTATGGCGAGGGCTGGGCGCTCTATTGCGAGAAGCTCGGCGACGAGATGGGGATGTACGAAACGCCTTACGACCGCTTCGGCATGCTCGGCTGGCAGATCTGGCGCGCCGCGCGCCTGGTCGTGGACACGGGCATCCATTCGCAAGGCTGGACGCGCGAGCAGGCGATCCGATATCTCCTGACGTACACGGCGCTGCCCGAGCACGAGGTCGAGACCGAGGTCGATCGCTACATCGCCTGGCCCGGGCAGGCGCTTTCCTACTATCTGGGCGAAATGGCGATCTGGGAGGCGCGGCGCAAGGCGGAAGCCGCGCTCGGTCCACGCTTCAACATCCGCGCGTTCCACGACACCGTCCTGCAGATGGGATCGGTGCCGCTGCCGGTCCTGACCGCCCGCATCGATCGCTTCATTGCCGAGGGCGGCAAGGGCCCCTATCCCGAGCTGGAGTGACGAGGTCTTCGGACGCCCGCTCGCGGCCGGCGCCGGCGAGGATTGCGGGCGCCCCGGAACCTTATCCGCTGTGCCGAATTTCCGTTGGGCGGGAGATGTATCTCGGGGCATCGTCGTGACCCAGCAAGACCTCACCACCCAGGACCGGTGGGCAATGGCGGGCGCGCTCGGCGCCCGCATCGCGGCCCATCCTTGGCGCGATACCTCCCTCGGCCCGATCGACACATGGCCCGCCGCGCTGCAGACGCTGGTCGAGCTCATGCTCGGGTCCCGGCAGCCGATGTTCATTGCCTGGGGGCCCGACCAGAACTGGCTGTACAACGACGCGTTCATTCCCATTGCCGGGCGCAAGCATCCGCACTGCCTGGGGTTGCCTGCCCGGGAGGTGTGGGCGGAAGCATGGACCGACCTGAAGCCGCTATTCGACCAGGTATGGTCGGGACACCCGGTCCACATGGACGACATCTCGCTCGCCTTGGACCGCCGCGGCAAGCTCGAAGAGGCGCATTTCGCATTTTCCTACACGCCCACCCGCCATGGGGATGGAACGGTCGCGGGTCTGTTCGGCGTCTGCATCGAGATCACCGATCAGGTCATCGCCAACCGGATTCTCGCCTCCGAGCAGGAAAGGCTGGCGCGGCTGTTCGAACAGGCCCCGACCTTCATGGCGATGCTTCGCGGTCCCGAGCATGTCATCGAGTTGGCCAATCCGCGCTACATCGAACTCGTCGGCCGCGACGTGCAGGGGCGGCGGATGGCCGATGCGCTTCCCGATGCCGTTGCGCAGGGATATCTGGCGCTTTTGGACGGCGTCTTCCGCAGCGGAATCGCCTATTCGGCGGTCGGCTCCAAATATGCCCGCCAGAAGCGTCCGGGCGGGCCCATCGACGAGTATTATGTCGATTTCGTCTACCAGCCCATTACCGACGGGCATGGCGACGTGATCGGGATTTTCGTCCAGGGCGTCGATGTCACCGAGCGCAAGAAAATGGAGACGGCGCTTCAAGGCGCGAACGAGACGCTCGAACGCCGGGTCGCGGAACGCACGGCCGAGCTCCAGAACATTCAGACCTTCTATACCCACTCCTCGGAATGCCACGCCACGCTCGTGCGCCGCGACGACGGAAAATTCGAGTACGAGGAGATCAACCCCGCCACGCTGCTGCTGTACGCCAGGTCGCGCGACCAGGTGATCGGCCGGACGATAGATGAGCTGTTCGATCCCGCCACGGTGGCCGACCTCAACGCGCATCTGACGGCGGCGTTGCGCCAGGACGTGCCCTATCGGTATTCGCGCATGCAGGGCAGCTCCGTGGTCGAGGCCGTGGCGACCCCCATACCGGCGGAACCGGGGCAACGGCGGCGCTTGGCGGTTACCGCGCACGACATCACCGAGCGCAAGAATCTCGAAGAACAGCTCCGGCAGGCCCAGAAGATGGAAGCGGTGGGACAGCTCACCGGCGGCCTGGCGCATGATTTCAACAATCTCCTCCAGGGGATAACGGGCGCGCTTGACCGGGCCCAGCGTCGCGTCGCGGAAGGCCGGGTGGGCGAAATCGACCGCTTTCTGAGCGCGGCGCTCGATTCGGCCAACCGCGCCGCCGCGCTGACGCATCGGCTGCTCGCCTTCTCGCGGCGACAGACGCTCGACCCGCGGCCGACCGACGTCAATCGTTTGATCGGCGGCATGGAGGACCTTGTCCGCCGCACCGTCGGTCCGGGCATCGCCGTCGAAGTCGTCGGGGCGGGCGGGCTGTGGCCGACCCGCGTCGACGCGCCACAGCTCGAAAGCGCGCTGCTCAACCTCTGCATCAATGGGCGCGACGCGATGCCGAATGGCGGCAAGCTCACCATCGAGACCGCCAACAAATGGCTCGACGAGCGCGCCGCCGCCGACCGCGATCTCTCGCCGGGGCAGTACATATCGCTATGCGTGTCCGACACCGGCTCCGGCATGACGCCGGACGTGGTGGCGCGCGCGTTCGATCCCTTTTTCACGACCAAGCCGCTCGGCCAGGGCACCGGATTGGGCCTTTCCATGATCTACGGCTTCGCCCGTCAGTCGGGCGGGCAAGTCCGCATCTACACCGAGGTCGGCAAGGGCACGACGATGTGCCTCTATCTGCCGCGCCATCTCGGCGAGGCCGACGCGTCGGCCGGCGCTGCGACGGAGCGCATCGATCATGGCAGCGGCGAAACGATTCTCATCGTGGACGACGAGCCCACCGTGCGGATGCTGGTGAGCGAAGTTCTGACCGAAAACGGCTACCGCGTGCTCGAGGCGAGCGATGCCGCTTCGGCTCTGAAGGTCATGGTTGGCCGGCCCGACATCGCTCTTCTCATCACCGATGTCGGGTTGCCCGGCGGCATGAACGGGCGCCAGCTCGCCGAAGCCGTCCGCGTCGATAAAACGGCGTTCAAAGTTCTCTTCATCACCGGCTATGCGGAAAACGCCGCGATCGGCAACGGTCATCTCGAACATGGCATGGAAATACTGACAAAGCCGTTTGCGATGTCGGCCCTCGCGAACAAGGTGCGCGGGATGCTTGAGGCGTGACATCGCGCCGCGCTCGGCTGTCCGCCCTCGGCCCGCCGGCGACGGCAAGCACCGGCCCGCGCGCCGTCGCCGCGCCCGGAAGGGGAAAATTCGCGAAGCGAGCATTTCCTGATCCATTGAACTGGCGGAGGGAAGGGAACTGAGATCAAACCTTCTCTATCCCGCCCAACGAAAACTGCATTCGCCGGTCGAAGCGCCGCCCGCTCGGTCTCGACGATGCCGCTCGGGAACCGGCATT
>DASWOE010000216.1:0-2524 GCA_036398875.1 Rhizomicrobium sp. | reverse complement strand
GCGGCCTCGTCGGCCGGCGCCGGCCGTTTCCTCGCCGAGGATGTCTTGCGCGCTGCCATCTGAGTGCCTTTCGCCGCCCCACTCCAAACGCGGAGCGCGGGGATTGTATCCGGATGCGACGCGTTTGCCGTCCCCGCGGGCAGGCGAGGTCAACGGGCGGCGTATGTCTGCGCCGCCCTGGCGACGACGTCGCGGAATTCGGCGACCGTCTCGTCGATGATCCGTCCGACCGGCTTGATCTCGTGGATGCGGCCGGCGACCTGGCCGGTGAGCGCGATGGCCGCTTCCATGTCGCCGCCGAAATACAGATCGAGGGCGCGGCCGAACGCGGCCATGATATTGGGCGGCGGCTCCTTCTCGAGGACCGTGGTCTTCTCGGTCCTGAGCGCGCGCAGCGCCGGGCCGGGACCGAAGCGGTTGAGGAACACCGTATCGGTCTCCGCCGCGTCGAGGATCGCGTTCTTCCAGTTCGGGTGCACCGGCGACTCCGCGGCGCTGACCATGCGGGTGCCCATCTGGATGCCCTCGGCGCCGAGCATGAAGGCCGCCGCCATGGTGCGCCCATCGACCATGCCGCCGGCGGCGATCACCGGCACCTCGACGCTCTCGCAGACCAGCGGGAGGAGCACCATGGTCGCGACCTCGCGCGGATTCTTGAAGCCGCCGCCCTCGCCGCCTTCGACCACCAGTCCATCGACGCCGCATTCCACCGCGCGCAGCGCCGCCTTGAGCGAGGGCACGACATGGAACACGGTGAGGCCGGCCGCTTTCAGCTGGGCGCAGTATTTGGCCGGGTCGCCGGCCGAGGTGGTGACGAATTTGATGCCCTGATCGACCACGAAGTTCACGATGCCGGGATCGCGCACAAACGCCTGGGCGATGTTCATGCCGAACGGCTTGTCGGTCAGATCGCGCATCTTTTCGACCTCCGCCCGCACCGCGGGGATGTCGCCCGAGGAGGTTTCGATGATCCCCATGCCGCCGGCATTGGAGACCGCGGCGGCGAGCTGGGCGCGCGCGATCCAGCCCATCGGCGCCTGGAGGATAGGATAGGCGACGCCGAGCGTCGCGGTGATGCGGTTCTGAAGGGTCACGGCGGTGCTCGCAGGTGCAATAGATCGGCGTCCTGCGCGAATAGTAGGTGTTGCGGTTCGCGCCGCGCAAGCCGCCGGCGGCGGCCTCGCGGCGTTGCGTTCAAAATGCGGTTTGCGCAACGTAGACGAGCGGCGAATAAAACTTATAGAGTCGGAGACATAGGGGCGTCGCGCCTGGCTTGGGGGATCGATTGCAGCTCACGCGGGTTTTGGGATTGCTGTGGCTTTGCGCCGGACTGGCGGCGTGTTCCTCGACGCCCGAAGCGGTCGAGCAGAACGATCCGTTCGAGCCGGTGAACCGGGAAGTCTTCGCCCTCAACCAGAAGCTGGACAACCGCGTCGCGATCCCGGCGGCGACGTTCTACAAGAGCGCCACGCCGGAACCCTTGCGCGAGCACCTGCACTTCTTCCTGACCAATCTGCATCTGCCGGTGACCTTCGCCAACGACGTGCTGCAGGCCCATTTCGGGCGCAGCGGCGAGGCGGTCGGCCGCTTCGCGATCAATTCGACGCTGGGCGTCGCCGGCGTGTTCGACGTCGCGACGGGCTGGGGCCTGCCCTATCACGAGGAGGATTTCGGCCAGACGATGGGATTCTACGGCATGGGCGAAGGACCCTATCTCGTGGTGCCGCTGGCCGGGCCGGCGGTGCCGCGCGACATCGCCGGCAGCGTCATCGACGGCTATCTGAACCCGCTCGGCTATGTGCCGTGGCGGCACAAGAATTATTACTGGTCGTGGCCGCTGCGCGTGCTGTCGCTGGTCGATTCGCGCTCGCTGAGCATCGACGATCTGCGCGAGATCCAGCGCTCGTCGATCGACCTCTACGCCACCACCCGCAGCCTGTACCGCCAGTCGCGCGACGCCGCGATCCGCAATGGCGAGCCGGACGTGGAAGGTTTGCCGGACTTCTGAGCCTCCGCTACAACGGCCCATGTCCTTGACCGAACGCATCGTCGCGGCGTGCTGCCGCGTGCCGCGGGCCATCGTCGCCCTGTCCCTCGCGCTCGGCGTCGCGGGCGGCCTCTACACCGCCTCCCACTTCAACATGGATACCGATTCGAGCAAGCTGATCTCGCCCAAGGTCGATTGGCGCCAGCGCGAAATCCACTACGACACGCTGTTTCCCCAGCAGGTGAACCTGATCCTGGCGGTGGTGGACGGCCGGACGCCGGAGCTGGCGGAGGCCGGGACCGCCGCCCTGACCGATGCGCTCCGTGGACAGACGAAACTGTTCGCGAGCGTGCGCCGGCCGGACGGCGGCGAATTCTTCGACAAGAACGGGCTTCTGTTCCTGCCGCTCGCGCAGGTGAAGAGCACGACGGCGCAGATGATCGCGGCGGCGCCGTTCCTGGGCCCCATGGCGGCGGACCCGTCGCTGCGCGGCATCATGGCGAGCCTCGACACCGCGCTTCTGGGCGTACGCCGCGG
>DASWOE010000215.1:0-8669 GCA_036398875.1 Rhizomicrobium sp. | reverse complement strand
GAGGGGCTCTTGAGCGAAGGCAGCCTGGGCGGGCGCAAGACCTGGCTGCTGAAGCCGCAGACCTACATGAATCTGAGCGGCCGCGCGGTCGGGGCGGCGCTGCGCTTCTTCAAGCTGCCGCTCGGCGCCCTGGTCGTCGTCCATGACGAGATCGACCTGGCTGCCGGCAAGCTCAAGGTGAAGACGGGCGGCGGCGATGCGGGCAACAACGGCTTGCGCTCCATCACCGCGGCGCTGGGGCCGGATTATCGCCGCGTGCGCATCGGCGTCGGCCATCCCGGCGCCAGGAGCGGCGTGACGAGCCATGTGCTGGGCAGCTTCTCGAAGACGGATGCGGAATGGTTCGTGCCGCTGGTCGCGGCGATCGTGGCGGCGGCGCCGCTGCTGGCGCAGGACGACGATGCCGGCTTCATGAGCAAGGTGGCGCTGACCCTGAAGCCGCCGGTAAAGAAAGAGAAGCCGGCGAAGCCGCAATGATCCGTGCCGGGATGATGAACTTTCCAGGGCGCCGCGCCGCCGCGTGAACAGAGAGAAGTGAAGACCAATGGGCTTTAAGTGCGGTATCGTCGGGCTGCCCAATGTCGGCAAATCGACGCTGTTCAATGCGCTGACGCAGACCGCGGCGGCGCAGGCGGCGAACTATCCCTTCTGCACCATCGAGCCCAATGTCGGCGACGTGGCGGTGCCCGATCCGCGCCTGGAAACGCTCGCGAAGATCGGCAAGTCGGCCGAGCTGATCCCGACCCGCATCACCTTCGTCGATATTGCGGGCCTGGTGCGCGGCGCCTCGAAGGGCGAAGGGCTGGGCAACCAGTTCCTCGCCAATATCCGCGAGGTCGATGCCGTGGTGCATGTGCTGCGCTGCTTCGAGGACGACGACATCACCCATGTCGAGAACCGGATCGATCCGGTCGGCGATGCCGAGACGGTCGAGACCGAGCTGATGCTGTCGGACCTGGAAAGCCTGGAAAAGCGCATCAAGCCGCTCGAGAAGAAGGCCAATTCCGGCGAGAAGGAGGCCAAGGAACAGCTTGCGCTGATGACGAAGGCGGTGGCGCTGCTGCGCGAGGGCAAGCCGGCGCGGCAGGCGGAGCTGGCGCCGGAAGAGCGCGCGCCTTACGCGCAGCTCGGCCTGCTGACCTCCAAGCCGGTGCTCTATATGTGCAATGTCGATGAGGGCGCGGCGGCGACAGGCAACAAATTCTCGGAGGCGGTCGCGGCGATGGCCAAGGCGCAAGGCGCCGGTACCGTCACCATCTCGGCGCGGATCGAGGAAGAAGTGGCGCAACTGGCCGCCGGGGAGCGCGCCGAATTCCTGGGCAGCCTCGGCCTCGAAGAGCCGGGACTGAACAAGCTGATCCGCGCCGGCTATGCGCTTTTGGGCCTCATCACGTTTTTCACCGTGGGACCGAAGGAAGCGCGCGCCTGGACGGTGACCAGGGGATCGAAGGCGCCGCAGGCCGCCGGCGTCATCCACACCGATTTCGAGCACGGCTTCATCCGCGCCGAGACCATCGCCTTTGGCGACTATGTGGCGGGCGGCGGCGAAGCCGGCGCGCGCGACGCCGGCAAATTCCGCCTGGAAGGCAAGGAGTATGTCGTGCAGGACGGCGACGTGATGCACTTCCGCTTCAGCGCATAAAGAAGCGCAACCCGGCGCCATTGCGCTCAGCCGGCTCATTCGAACGCGGCGAGGGCGCGCCATGATCGGCATGGCGAGCGAGATGGGAAGGGCCTCTGGCGGCGATCTGCTTCGATGCCGCGAATCTCGCCGGCCGGAACCACACGATGCAGGGAGCCCCGCGCCCAGGCCGCCGACATCAAACGACCAAGATATCCGTCCAGGTGTTTTCGCGCGCATGTCTGGCGTGCAGCGCGTCGAGATTCGCTTCCGACATTGGAACCGGCTTGGGCCGATCCTCCAAGAGATCGAAAAATCTGTCGTATTGCAGCAAACTCTCTTTCAGGGCCGGATACGAACCTGACGACGTCAGCCCGTAGGGCCAAAGTTCGAGGACGATAGGCGCTTTGGCCGCCAGGATGTTCGGAGCGCCCTGCAGCACGAACCCCTCATAGCCTTGCGTGTCCATCCAGATCAGCCACGTGGCCGGATCGATCAGGTCTATGACCGAGTCCAAGCGAACAGACTTCACCAAAATCGATTTCCGATCGCTTTCGAAATAGAAATTCAATGCGGTTTCGGAACGAACGCGATGATCCCCGCTGTTGACCGGCGACAAGTCGAACCGAAGCGTTTCGTCGTCTTTCCTGCCCACGGCCAAATTGTGGCATACGATTTTATCGACGACGTCATTGAGATAGATGTTGGCCATCAATGTACGGAAGTTTTTCGGCTCGGGCTCGATCGCGATGGCGTTCTGCGCCAGTCCGCGCCTGACGGCAGGAATGCATATCGTGCCGATATTGGCGCCCACATCGACCAGCGTCTTCAGGTTGAATGAATCGCCCAGCAGGCCGATGGCCTTTTTCACCTTCCCGACATCGACGATATCATCGACAAAAACGGAGCGAGACACCGCCTTGTCGCCGGCGAGGCACAGAAATCTCTCCTCGCCACGCGACTTCAGCGCAAATTCCTGACCTTTGGGGGTGCTGTCGAATATCGCCATGCGCACGGCGCGGAGGTTCAAGGATCGTGCAAGCACGAAAAGCGGCGCAAGCAGAGACGCGGCGACCGCAGAAATACTCAACCGCCGTCTTATCGCCTGAATCTTATATCCGACAGGACTCTTCAGCCATCGTTTCAACCTTAGAGAAAATTCCGGCAGCGGTCTATTTGCAGGCATCATCATTTTGACGACCTATTTATTTTCAATAAAGGAAAGAATATTCGCAGATATTTATGAGATCATCAACGCACCAATCGGCGGCTTCGGCGATTTGGCGGCTCCGGCGACGCCCTTCAAGGCCGGCCCAGCGCCGCATTGCCGGAACATCCGAGCCTCTCGCCAAGCGGCAGCGGGGATGACAGTCTTTCGCACAGCATACCATTGGGAAACGCGCGATGGCCCTTAAAGGCAATATGGAAAAAATCACGATGAGCGACGGCGCCCGGATCGGCGTCTATCGCGCGCAGCCCGAAGGCGCGCGGCGCGGCGGGCTTGTGCTGATCCAGGAGATCTTCGGCGTCACCGAGCACATCATGGAGCTATGCGACGGCTATGCGGCCGACGGCTATGAAGTGCTGGCGCCGGCGCTCTACGACCGCGAGCACCCGAACTTCCAGGCGAGCTATTCGCCCGAGGACATCCAGATCGGCATCAAGCTGGCGCGGGCGGAGCATCCCTTCGATCTTTCGATCGCCGACGCGCAGACCTGCATCGACGCCCTGAAGGCGAACGGGCCGGTGTTCATCACCGGCTATTGCTATGGCGGCAGCGTGACCTGGGCGGCGGCCGGACGCTGCACCGGCCTCGCCGCCGCGTCGGGCTATTACGGCGGCAATATCGGCCAGATGATCGATCTGGAACCCAAATGCCCGACTATCCTGCATTTCGGCGAGAAGGATCACGGCATTCCGATGGACGTCGTGCGCCAGGTCGAGGCCGCGCATCCCCAGGTGAAGGTCTATCTCTATCCGGCGGGCCACGGCTTCAATTCGGACCGGCGCACGGATTACGACGGGGCCTGTGCGACGCTGGCCAAACAGCGCACGCTGGAGCTGTTCCGGGCGAACGGGGGATAGCGCGCGGAACCGCGCCCGGCCCGATTCGGCAACGGGAACGGCGGCGGCGGCAGATCGTTAAGACGACGGGCAACGGGGCTTCAACAAGCTTAGGAGTTGCTCATGGCGTTTCGATCTTCCTGGAATCCTCTCCGCACGGCGATGCTGGCCGGTACGGTCGGCCTGATGTGCGCGGCAAGCGCCGCCAACGCGCAGGACACGCGCGAGGTCGCCTACGGGCCGGACGGCACCGAAACGGTGATCGTGCATGCGCCTTATGACCGGATCCACCACTATCCCGACGGCACGGCGACGCTGTCTCGGGAAGTTTCCTATGCCGACCTGGACCTGACGACGCGGGACGGCCGGCACGAATTGCGGACGCGGGTGCGCGACACCGCGCGCGACGTCTGCACCGAACTGCGCGACCGCACCGGCGCTGCCGCCGATCCGCTGAACCGGATGGACCTGTCGCGCTGCGAGCGCGACGCCTTCCGCGACGCCATGGGCCAGGCCCATGAGGCCGTGGCCGACGCCCGAGACGGCAGCTATTCCGAGGCCGCCTATCGCGGCGACGGTGACGACAACTGACCCGAGGCGGCGGCGGGGAACCGCCGCCGCCCCGCCGCGGTTAACACGTCACATCCAAACGGAGAGCGCCTTATGAAGACACTTCTTGCATCCGTCCTGGCCCTTGGCCTGATGGGCGGCGCGGCCACCGCGGCGAACGCGCAGGTTGGGCTGAGCGTCCATCTCGGCGGACATCATCATTGGCATCATTGGCGGCACGACCATTGGCGCGCCCGCTGGCATCACCATCGCGGCTGGGGATGGCGTCATCACCACCGCCACTGGTAGGCCGGGGCCGCGGCGGGACGGCGGCGCGAGGGAACTTTTCGGTTCCCTCAAGGGTTAGAGATGGAACCCAACCCAGGTAGATCCATGAAGACCTTGCTTGCTTCCATCGTCGCGCTGACGCTTCTGACCGGCACGGCCGCCAGCGCGGAAGGCATCGGCCTCGGCGTGCATGTCGGCGGCATCGGTGTCGGCGCCCATATTGGCGGCCATCACCACTATCGCCATCACCGCCACGGCTGCCGCAGCTGGGGATGGCGCCACCATCACCGCTATTGCCGCGGGTATTGGTAAGCCCGGCGTCTGTCGTCGATGCGCTCAGTGCCGGCCGCAGGGCCGGCGCTTGAGCCATGCCACCGCCGCGTCCAGGGTGGGCGCGCCGCGCGGTGTGTGGATGTCGGGCACGACGGCAACCCGATGGCGCCGCTTCAGCCGGTCCACGATCCAGCTTTGGTAGTGTGCGCCCGGTGCGGGACCGAGCGGCATTCATGATTTCCACTCTGCAGGCGCTGGTCGAGTCCGTCGGGGAAGGGCAGTTTCGCGACCGCTTGCGCGCACGTGCATTGTTCTTCCGGCGCGGAGCGGACAAGGCCCGATCCGACGGCCTGCTCGACTGGACCGCGCTACAAATGCCCTCTGCCTCGTCGGCCGCAATCGCGGCGCGCGCGCCGCCCACATAAGCGCGATCCGCGTCCTGCGGCCCCTGGAAACTCGGCAGGCGCAGCAAGCCGATGCCGCCCGGCAGGCGCCGCGGCATCGCCCCGGGCTTTCAGCGCAGCGCCGCCTCGATGTTGCCGCCATCGACCGTGATCACCGCCGCCGTCGTCTTCTCCGCATGGGCGAGATAGACGAAGGCTTCGGCGACTTCGGACGCATAGACCTCGCGGCCGAGCAGATTGCCCGACATATAGCTCTCCTCCGACACGCCGCGCGCCTTGGCGCGGGCCGCCACCATCTCGTCGGTGAGAAGACCGGAGCGGATGCGGTCGGCGTTGACCGCATTGGCGCGGATGCCGTCCTTGCCGTGGTCGAGCGCGTATTGGCGCACCAGGAACAGCGTCGCCGCCTTGGGCAGGCCGTAGGGCCCGAAATCCTTGCCGGGGTTCACCGCCTGTTTGGACGTGTTGAACAGGAGGCAGCCATAGGTGCCCTGCGCGCGCATCACGTGCACGGCATTTTGCGCCACGGATTGATGCGCGAAGAAATTGAGCTCGAAGGATTTGCGCAGCACCGCATCGTCCACCGAGCCGATATTGCCCTGCCACGCCGCGCCGGCATTGGAGACCACGATATCGATGCCGCCGAAGGCTTCCACCACCTTGTCGAACGCCGCCCTGACGGACGCCGGATCGGTCACATCGCATGGGATCGCGAGGGCGTGGCCGTGCACCGCCTTGGCGGCCTTGACCGCCATGTCGTGGTCGCGGTCGAGGATCGCGATCTCAGCCCCTTCCGCCGCCATCGCCCGCGCCGTGGCCGCGCCGATTCCCGAGCCGCCGCCGGTGATGACGCAGACCTGGCGGGCCAGCGATTTCTCGGCCGACTTTCCGAGCTTGGCCTGTTCCAGCGACCAATACTCGACCTCGAACATGTCGTTCTCGGAAATGCATTTGTATTCGCCGATCGCCTCGGCGTCGGTGATGACCTCGACCGTGTTCTCGGCGATGTCGGCGGCGATGGCCGCGTCCTTCGCCGTGGCGCCGATCCCGAACATCCCGACGCCCGGCACCAGGATCACGCGCGGCAGCGGATCGAGCTCCTTCTTCTTCGGATGGGAGGTCGCGTTGTTGCGGGCGAAATAATCGTGATAGCGCGCGACGAAGGCCTCGACCGCCGCGGTCACGTCCGTCTTCCAGTCGTCGAGTTTGTGCGCGTCGGGCGCGGGGACGATCAGCGGCCAGTTCTTGGTGCGGATGGTGTGATCGGGCGTCACCACGCCGACCTGGCTGTAGCGCGAAAGCTCGGCGCCGTTGACGTAGTTCAGGATCGCCGGGCTGGTGCGGAAGCAGAGAATCTGGCGCTTCACCGTGCCGGCCATCGCATTGCGCGCGACCGCGACGGCGCCGCGCAGGATCGGCGCGATCCGCGGCACCGTGGCGAGATGCGGCGGCAGCGAGGCCTGCGCGATCGGCTTGCGCTGGCGGGCGAGGCGCTCCTCCGCCAGGGTCACGAACGCGATCATGCGTTCATAGGCCTGCCGGGCATTGTCGCCGACGGTGAAGATGCCGTGCTGGAGCAGCACCAGGCCTTCGACCTTCGGGTTCCTGTCGAACATGTCGGCCACCGACTTGGCCAGCGCGAAACCGGGAATCGTGTAGGGCACATAGGCGAGCTTGTCGCCATAGACCTCGCGCACGACGGCCTCGCCGTCCGGCTGATCGGTCAGCGCAAGCACGGCGGTGGCGTGGGTGTGGTCGATGAATTTGTGCGGCAGGAAGGCGTGCAGCAGCGTCTCCACCGACGGGTTCGGCGCCGACGAGTCGAGCAGATTGATGCGCTGGAAATTGACCATGTCCTCGTCGGACAATTTGTCCAGCGCGCGCAGGCGGCGCAGCTCCGCGAGGCGCACGGCGGGCAGGCCGGCGGGCTCGATATGGCCCATGTCCCAGCCCGAGCCCTTGACGCAGATGACATCGACCTCTTCGCCGAGCTGGTCCTTGGCCTTGGTCTTGACCGAGGTGTTGCCGCCGCCATGCAGCACGAGGCGCGGATCGGAGCCGAGCAGCCGCGTGGTGTAGGTGCGCAGCGCGAGATCGGCGCCGACGCCTCTCGCGGCGTAGCGCGTCACGAAATCGTCGGCTTCGGAATCGGACCAGCGGGACTGCATCGTCTTTCCACCACCATATCTTGGGCCACGCTATCGGCCCGACCACATCGTACTGTTTTCGAGATCCGCGAGGAGTGTCCCCGCCGCCCAACACAGGGCCATCAGGCGGCGGGGAAAAGGCTGCGTAGGCCCTGCTCCGTTGCCGCGCAAGTCCCTCGTTCGGTGATGAAACCGGTGACGAGGCGCTGCGGCGTGACGTCGAAGCCGGGGTTCGCGGCCCCCGAACCGGGCGCCGCGATCTCGACCGTCAGAACGGTTCCAGATGGGGTGCGGCCGGTCATTTTCAAGACCTCGTCGGCGGAGCGTTCCTCGATCGGGATGTCGCGGCCCGACGCCAGCGTCCAGTCGATGGTCGAGGACGGCAGCGCGACATAGAACGGCACGCCATTGTCCTTCGCCGCGAGCGCCTTCAGGTAGGTGCCGATCTTGTTGGCGACGTCGCCATTGGCGGTGACCCGGTCGGTGCCGACGATGACGAGATCGACCTGGCCGTGCTGCATGTAATGGCCGCCGGCATTGTCGGCGATGATGGTATGGGCGACGCCATGGGCGCCGAGCTCGAAGGCGGTGAGCGAGGCGCCCTGGCCCCGCGGCCGCGTCTCGTCCACCCAGACATGGAGCGCGATGCCTTCGTCATGCGCCATGTAGATCGGCGCCAGCGCCGTACCCCAGTCCACCGTCGCCAGCCAGCCGGCATTGCAATGGGTGAGGATGTTGAGCTTGCGGTTCTTTTCCTTGTGGAGATCGCGGAGGATGGCGAGACCGTTGCGCCCGATGGCTTCGCACATCGCCGCGTCCTCGTCGGCGATGGCGGCGGCTTCGCGCCAGGCCCGCGCGGCGCGCTCGGCGCGGGGATGGTTGCGGATCGCGTCGCACATCCGCTTCAAGGCCCAGCGCAGGTTGATCGCCGTCGGCCGCGTCTCGGCAAGCCTGTCATGGGCGGCGGCAAGGTTCTCGTCCGAAGGGTCGGCGCGCACCGCGAGCGCCAGGCCGTAGGCCGCCACGGCGCCGATCAAGGGCGCGCCGCGGGTCTGCATGGTCTTGATCGCCACCGCCGCGTCGTCCGCCGAACGCAAGATCAGCGTGACGAATTCGTGCGGCAATTTGGTCTGGTCGATGATGCCGAAGGCATCGTCGCCGACGGGCCAGACCGAGCGGTAGTGCGTGCCGTGGATTTTCATGGGGCGGTGTTTAGCGGGAAATCGGGGCGGGCTCTAGCGCAACTTGACCTCTCGCGTGAACGGGAGGGGTCAGGACGGCGCCGTCGCGGCAATCGACGGATATTGCGCGAATTTGTCGTAC
>DASWOE010000214.1:0-5184 GCA_036398875.1 Rhizomicrobium sp. | reverse complement strand
CTGCATCGATTGCAGCGAGATGAGCCCTTCGACGATCGGGACGCAATCGGAATAGATCGAATGGGTGGTGCCGAATATCCGAAGATTGGCCGCCGTCTTCTTCGCTCCCCCCTTGTCGGCCACCAGCCCGCCGCGAATTTCGTCCTGATACTGGTCGGAGCTGCAGGCGTTGAACATCCAGACCTGATAGAGATTGTTGTCGAACCGCCCAGCCTTGCTCATCGCCTCCAGATCGTTCTTCCGGCCCTTGAGCAATTCGTTCATATGCGGATCGTATCCCTTCGTCACGCCCGAGCCCGGCTTGTCGTGCAACGAGGAATTCAGCCCGATCACGAAATTCTGGTCGGGCGATTCCTTGGAGTCGAAGTCCGGTCCGGTGCCGTAGCGGGCATGGCCCGAATACAGCGCGATGTCCTTCGTCGCCAGGAAGCTTTCCAGGCTGTCTTTCGGATGGGCGCTGTTCTCGCTGATCAATTCCACATTGATCGCGAACTTCATCGTCGCCGCGGTATTGTCGCCGGGGACGGGCATATCGACGGCGCTGGTATACATCACGTTGCCGCCGCTCGTGCCGCGCGAGAACTTGTGCTTTTCCAGCATGGCCGCAAGATCGTCGAACTCGCTCAGGAACTCGACGCCGATCGCCACGCCGATGTCGAGTTTGCCGTCCGAGAGCATGCGGTTGTAGTCCAGGCCGTGCGGCCCGCCCGTTTGCCAGTTGTCGAGCGCCTTTCTGGTGGCCGGGCCGAGCCGGCCGTCCACCGGCAGCGACAAGGCGCCTTGGGCGCGCGCGACCAGTTCGACAAAGCCCGGGCCGATGGCGTTCTCGGCGATCGCCTTGTCGTATTCGGCTTTCGCGCCGCAGGCGTCCCAGAGCTGCGCCGCCAGTTGCGGGGTGAATTCGACCTTCTTGCCGTCGGGATCGTTGGCGTACCAGGCAAGCGCCGCTTTCTCATCCACGGCGCGTTGTATGACCGGCGCCGTGCTGGCGCTCTGCTGGACGGTATGGGCCAGTTCATGCGCCAGGAGGCCTTTTCCCGCGTCGCTCGCGGGCGCGTATTGTCCCGTGCCGAAGGCGATCTGCCGGCCCGACGTCCACGCCTTCGCAGCGATGGACCGGCTGGCCTCGGCCGCTTTCGCGTCCGCGTGCACGCGCACATCGGAGAAGTCGCGGCCGAAGCGCGGCTCCATATAGGCGCGTGTGGCGGGATCGAGCGGCTGGCCCTGGGACTGCAGCACGTCGCGAACCGCCGGCGGGGCGCGCGTCGCGCCGGCGTCCGACTTGGCCCGTATGGACGGTGGCGCGGTGCCGGTTCGCGGCCTCGCGGCCGACGCCTTGCCGGCCGGCATGCGCATGACCCTGTCCGCGACAATGTCCGCTTCGCGCTCGAACCTGTCGTTCGGGGCTCCGACCGTCGGCCCGTCGCGCAGGGTCGCCTGGTTGCTGCGGCCCGGCGCGGAGCGCCCCGCCGCCGGCGTCCTGACCGACGATCCCTGTGGACTTGGCGCGCGTGTCTTGACGGCGAACTGGCTCAACGGCGACTCCCGGACCGGACGGGATGGCGCCACGATACATCGTTTTGCCGGCATGCGCGCCTTGGCGGCCGGCGCGAAAAGGCCGGCGGCGCGGACTTGTCCACAGGCTCAGCGCAGCGTCCGCCGGCCCGTCACCGCGTTCCACAGGAAAAGGGCGATCACCGCGCCGAGGATCGCCACGACCATCGAGGTGGGGTTGAAGCCGAAGACGTCGAAATCGGAAATCGCGCGGAAGACCAGCCCGCCCACCAGCGCTCCGACGAGGCCCAGCGCGATATTCAGGATGCAGCCCTCGCCGCGCTTGTTGACGATCAGGCTGGCCAGCCAGCCGGTGATCGCGCCGAAGAATAACCAGCCCAGCACCGACATCGGCGAAACCCCTTTTGCTTTGCCGCATTAGTTAGTTAGTTGGAGCGGGCGACACAAGCACGAGCGGGAGCGGCCATGGCGGAAAGCAAGCGGGGGGCCGGCCGTCTGTGGCGCATCCTGGGGCCGGGTCTCATCACCGGCGCCGCCGACGACGATCCGTCCGGCATCGCCACCTATTCGCAGGCCGGCGCGCAGTTCGGCTACGGCCTCGCCTGGACGATGCTGCTGACGCTGCCTTTCATGGTCGCGATCCAGGTCATCAGCGCCTGCATCGGCTGGGACACCCATAAGGGCCTCGCCCGCAACATCGCCCACGCGCTGCCGGCGCCGGTCCTGTTCGCCATCGTCGGGCTGCTCGTGATCACCAACACGCTCAACATCGCCGCGGACCTGGCCGCGATGGGCGAGGGCCTGCGCCTCATCGTGGGCGGGCCCGCGCTCGCCTATGCGATCGTCTTCGGCGTCGTCTGCCTGGCCGCCGAGGTGCTGATTCCCTATCACCGCTATGCCGGCTATCTGAAATATCTGACGATGGTCCTGTTCGTGTACGTCGCCGCCGCGTTCACCGTGAGCATTCCCTGGGGCCAGGTGCTGGTCGCCACCTTTCTGCCGTCGCTTTCGCTCGGCAAGGACCAGATCCTCACCATCGTCGCGGTGTTCGGCACCACGATCAGCCCCTATCTGTTCTTCTGGCAGGCCTCGCAGGAAGCGGAGGAATCGCATTTGAGCTACCGCCATGGCGCGCGCCGCCTGCCGTCGCTCAGCAAGGGCGCCTTCCGTCACATCGTGATCGACACGACGACGGGCATGATCGTGTCCAACGCCATCGCCTTCTTCATCATCGTGACGACCGCCGCGACCCTGCACGCCCACGGCATCACCAAGATCGACACGGCGGCCCAGGCGGCCGAGGCGCTGCGGCCCATCGCCGGCGCCTTCACCTTCGTGCTGTTCTCGGCCGGCATCATCGGCACCGGCCTTCTGGCGGTGCCGGTGCTGGCCGGCTCGGCCGCCTATGCCGTGGCCGAGAGCTTCCACATGCGCGGCAGCCTGGAGCTTCCCGCCAACCGGGCCATCGGCTTCTACGCCATCGTCAGCGCCGCCACGCTGGCCGGCGCGGCGCTGACCCTCACGAGCATCGATCCGATCGCGATGCTGTTCTGGAGCGCGGTGATCAACGGCGTCGTCGCGGTGCCGATCATGGCGGTGATGATGATCGTCGCCGTGAGCCGCACCATAGGCCCGACGCTGCCGCGCTGGCTCCTGGTGTTCGGCTGGCTCGCCACCGCGCTGATGGCGGTGGCGGTCGGCCTGCTCGGCTGGTCGAGTTTCAGCCCATCGTGACGACGACCTTGCCCATCGCCTTGCGGTCCATCAGCATACGGATGGATTTTCCGGCCTCGGCGAGCGCGAAGGTCGCCGACACGTCGGGATGGAGCTTGCCGTCGGCGATCATCGCGATGATCTCCTTCAGCGAGTCGTTGGCGCCCTTGGGATTGCGCGCGGTGAAGGCGCCCCAGAACACGCCCAGCACGTCGCAGCCCTTGAGCAGCGTCAGATTGAGCGGGATCTTCGGGATTTCGCCGGCCGCGAAGCCGATCACGAGATAGCGTCCCTCCCAGTTCATCGCCCGCAGCGCCGGCTCGGCATACTGGTCGCCGACCGGATCGTAGAGCACGTCGGCGCCATTGCCGCCGGTCTTGGCCTTGATCGTCTCCGACAGCGCCTTCTGCTGGTCGCGCGTCAGGGGCAGGCGCGGATAGACGAAGCCGTCGGCGGCGCCGTGGCGGATGGCGAGATCGACCTTTTCCTGCGTCGAGGCGCCGGCGATCACCGTCGCGCCCATCGCGACGCCGAGCTCGACGGCGGAAAGGCCGACGCCGCCGGCCGCGCCGAGCACCACCAGCGTCTCGCCGGGCTTCAGCCGCGCCCGGTCCTTGAGCGCGTGATACGACGTGCCATAGGTAACGATGAAGGCCGAGGCGACCTCGAAGCTCACATTGTCCGGCACCTTCACGCAGCGCCGCACATCGGCGACCACCTGTTCGGCGAAGCCGCCATTGCCGATCGACACCGCGACGCGGTCGCCGACGGCGACGCCGCTCGCGCCCTCGCCCAGCGCGGTCACCACGCCCGCCACCTCGCCGCCCGGCGCAAAGGGCAGCGCCGGCTTGAACTGGTACTTGTCCGCCAGCATCAGCACGTCGGGAAAATTTACGCCGCATGCCTTCACCGCGATGAGCACCTGGCCCTTGCCGGCCTGCGGCGCCGGCACCTCGCGCAGTTCCATCTCCTCCGGCGGCCCGTAATGCGTGCACAACATGGCTTTCATGGCGACTCTCCCATTGGCTTACGATGTCTTGGATGGCGACGGGCGGCGACATTAAGCGATGGTCATGCGCGCCGCCAAGCCGGGGTGCGCCGTTGGGGAAGGGCTGCCCCTCGCCTTATCGATGGATCGACCCGGCAAGTCGGACGTATAATGCCCTTGGAGGGCGTTCCATGAAGGACTACCGGACATGCGTAGAACATTGTTGGCCGCGGCTGCCGCGGCTTCGCTATTTGTAAGTGTACCCGCCTTCGCAAAGCCCGAGGTGTGCATCCGCCAGAACGACATCAGCAACTGGAAGGCGCTGAACGACCGCGAGATCGTTTTCGAGAACTACCAGCATCAGAAGGCGCTGTTCGAGCTCCTGGGTCCGTGCACCGGGCTTCAGTTCCACGAAACCCTCGCCATCCGTTCGCCCGGCGGCACGCAGCTCAGCTGCATCGACACCGGCGACGAGATTCTCGTCCGCGACACCGGCATCGGGCAGCGCTGCGTCATCCGCTCGATCACCGCCTATGCCGGCGACGGCAAGGCGCGTCCTTACAAGGCCGATCATCCGGACGGCGGCGATCACAGCCATTGAGACGGATTGGGTCGTCGCCGGGTTCGCTTCGGGCGGACCCGGCGATGACCTATGTCCCGATCCGCAGCGCTTCGAGCGCGGCCGCGGGCCGCCGCTCGCCGACCGTCGCGCCGCGGGTGTTGAGCACCGGCCCGCGAAGGATGCCGCGGGCCTCATCGCCGAGCAGGCCGAGCTTGTCGAGCAGGGCGGCTATGACGGTCTCCGACGCGCGCCCGGCGCCGTCATCGATCTTGACCGCGATGCCGAGACCTGTCTCGGCAATCCAGCCGCCGAAGAAGCCCTCCGCGCCGGTCTTCACCGCGGCGCGGCCGGCGCTCGCGCGGATCAGCGTCGCGCACACGCGCCCCGTCCCCGACATCAGCTCGGG
>DASWOE010000213.1:0-5726 GCA_036398875.1 Rhizomicrobium sp. | reverse complement strand
GGCGAGAACCTGCCCAAGCCGCCGCCCGCGCCGGGCGCCGAGCCGCCGCCGGAGCTGGACAGCATCACCGTCGTCGTCGGCGACTATTCGTTCAATCCGTATGGCCGGTTCCTGGTGGTGCTGGAGAACGGCCAGATCTGGCAGCAGCTCGAAGGCGATTCCGGCCGCGCGCGTTTCGCCAAAGGGGCCAAGAACACGGTCACGATCAGCCGCGGCGTGCTGGGCTCGTACAATCTGACGGTCAACGACGCGAACGGCATCTTCAAGGTGCGGCGGCTGAAATAGAGCGGGTGCGTCCGGCGCGCGCCGAGCGCGGTCAGTCGTGCTCGGCCACGAGATGGCCGGGGGCGACTTCGATCAGCTGCGGGCGGTATTGCGCGGCGTCGGGATCGTCGATCAGCCGCGATTTGAGGAAGTTGAGCTGGGCGCGCGTGTCGAGCGGGGAGGGCAGGTCGCCCGACAGCTTCTCGTGCCGCTTGCCGCGCTCGATCCTGGGATCGGGGATCGGCACCGCCGAGATCAGCGCCTTGGTATAGGGATGGCGCGGATCGTTGTAGATCGTGTCGCGGTCGGCCATCTCCACGATGCGGCCCAGATAGAGCACCATCACCCGGTGCGACACCTGGCGCACCACGGACAGGTCGTGGCTGATGAAGATCAGCGACATGCCGGTGTCGGTCTGAAGCTTGACGATCAGGTCGATGATCTGCGCCTGGATCGAAACGTCGAGCGCGCTGACGGCTTCGTCGCAGATCACGAGCCGGGGCTCCACGATCATCGCCCGCGCGACGCCGACGCGCTGGTTCTGGCCGCCAGAGAATTCGTGCGGATAGCGGTTGATCCAGGCGGCGTCGAGCCCGACCTGTTCCATGATCTTGCGCACTTTTTCGCGGATCGCGGCGCGGCCGAGCTCGGGCTGCAGGGTGCGCAGCGGCTCGGCGATCGACTCGCCGATGGTCATGCGCGGGTCCAGGCTGGCGAGCGGGTCCTGGAACACGATCTGCAATTCCTTGCGCAGGCGGCGCTGCTCGGCCGCCGACAGGGCGCCCAGATCGCGGGTCATCCACACGACCCTGCCGTCGGTCTTGGGCAGAAGTTTCAGGACGGCGCGCGCCAGGGTCGATTTTCCGCAGCCGGATTCGCCCACGATGCCGAGCGTCTCGCCCTCGCGCAGCGTGAAGCTGACGCCATCGACGGCGCGCAGAGGCCTGGTCCGGGCGAGCCAGCCGTCGCCGCGGATGGGGAAATGCACTTTGAGGTCATCGACCTGAAGCAGGGTCCGCTCGTTCGTCGGCGCCGGCGCATGGGTGTGCCCGGCGCGGTCGGGCCGGTCCAGTCTCGGCATCGCGTCCAGCAGCATCTTCGTGTAGTCGTGCCGGGGCCTGTAGAAGATGTCATCGACCGGGCCGGACTCCACGACCTCGCCCTGGCGCATCACCGCCACGCGGTCGGCGACGCCGGCGATGACGCCCATGTCGTGACTGATCATCACGATGGCGGTCTTCAGCTCGGATTTGAGGTCGCGCATGATCTCCAGGATCTGCGCCTGCACCGTCACGTCGAGCGCGGTGGTCGGCTCGTCGGCGATCAGCAGGTCGGGGCCGCAGGCGATCGCCATGGCGATCATCACGCGCTGGCGCATGCCGCCGGACAATTCGTGCGGATACTGTTTCATCCGCCGGCGCGCTTCGGGTATGCGCACCAGTTCGAGCACCTCGACCGCGCGCTTGACCGCCTCGTCCTGCGGCAGGCCGGTGTGGATGCGCAGCGTCTCGATGATCTGGGCGCCGGCCGTCATGTGCGGCGTCAGCGAGGTCAGCGGGTCCTGGAAGATCATGGTGATCTTCGAACCGCGAAAGCGGTTGAGCTGCGCCGGCGGCGCGTTGAGGATTTCCTGGCCGCGATATTTGACGCTGCCGGTGGCCTTGCCGTTGGCGGCGAGCAGCCCCGTGGCCGCCATGAACAGCTGGCTCTTGCCCGAGCCGGATTCGCCGACCACGCCCAGGCATTCGCTTTCGCCGATCGTGAAGCCCGCATTGCGGACGGCATGAACCTCGCCGTCGGGCGTGGCGAAGCGCACGTCGAGATCGCGGATTTCCAGGATGGGCGACGGCGCCATGGTCAACGGTCCTGCGGGTCGAGCGCGTCGCGCAGACCGTCGCCGATGAAGTTGAAGCAGAACAGCGTTATCGCCATGAAGGTCGCCGGGAACAGCAGCATCCAGGGCGCGGTCTCCATCTGGTCGGCGCCGTCCTTGATCAGCACGCCCCAGGAGGTCAGCGGCTCCTGGATGCCCAACCCCAAGAAGGAGAGGAAGCTTTCGGCCAGGATCGAGGCCGGCACGGTCAGCGTCACATAGACGATGACGGGGCCGAACACGTTGGGGATGATGTGGCGGGTGATGATGGAAAAGTTGCCGACGCCGCCGGCGCGGGCCGCTTCGACGAACTCCTTCTGCTTGAGCGACAGCGTCTGGCCGCGCACGATCCGCGCCATGGTCAGCCACTCGACCGCGCCGATCGCGACGAAGAGCAGGAAGAAGTTGCGATCGAAGATCACCATCAGGATGATCACCAGGAAGATATAGGGGATCGAATAGAGGACATCGACGAAGCGCATCATCAGCTCGTCCACCCGCCCGCCCAGGAAACCGGCGGTGGCGCCGTAGGACACGCCGATCACCAAGCTGACCACGGTGGCGATCAGGCCGACCGCCAGCGAAACGCGCGCGCCGTAGAGGGTGCGGACCAGAAGGTCGCGTCCCAGCGAATCCGTTCCGAACCAGTGCGAGCCGCCCGCGCTGCACAGGACCGCCTTGTCCGGCCACCAGTCCGGCGCGCAGGAGACGATATCGTAATTCTGATAGGAATAGTCATAGGCGAGGAAGAGCGGGCCGAACACGGCGGCCAGGGCGATGAGCAGGAGGATGACGATGCTCACGACCGCGGCGCGGTTGCGCACCAGCCGGCGCAGCGCGTCGTCCCACAGGCTGCGGCCCTTCACGTCCACGGCGCGCGCCATGACATCGGCAATGCGGTCCTGGCCGAACGGCACGCTCACCTGGCGTACCTCACGCGCGGGTCGAGCACCGCGTAGAGCAGATCGGCGACGAGATTGAGCAGGATCACGATGGCCGCGTAGTAGATCAGCACGCCCATCACCAGCGTGTAGTCGCGGTTGAGCGCGCCCTGCACGAAATAGCGCCCGATGCCGGGCAGGCCGAAAAGCTGCTCCACCACCAGCGAGCCGGTCAGGACGCCGGCGACCGCGGGGCCCAGATAGGAGATCAGCGGCAGGATCGCGGCGCGCAGGGCATGGCGCCAGACGATCATCACGCTCGACAGGCCCTTGGCGCGCGCGGTGCGGACATAGTTGGAGTGCAGCACTTCGACCATGCTGCCACGGGTCAGCCGCGCGACATAGGCGATCTGCGGCAGCGCCAGCACGATCACCGGCAGGACCATGTTGCGCCAGGCGCCGCCGTTCCACCCCGAGACGGGCAGCGACAGGTCCATCCCGAACAGCGAGACGCCGTAGACGCCGAAGATGAGGGTCAGGATCGGCGCCATCACGAAGGTCGGGATGGTGATGCCGACCATCGCGCCCGACATCACGCCGTAATCGGCGATCCGGTTCTGGCGCAGCGCCGCCGAGGTGCCGAGCACGACCCCGATCAGCACGGCCAGCACGATCGATGAAATGCCGAGCTTGGTGGTCACCGGCAGGCCGTCGGCGATCAGTTCGGTGACGGTGAAATCCTTGGTCTTGTAGGACGGGCCGAGATCGCCGCGCGTCAGCTTGCCCAGATAGATGAAATACTGCCGCCACACCGGCTTATCGAGGTCATAGGCCGCCTCGATATTGTGCCGGATTTCCGGCGGCAACTGGCGCTGGCTGTCGAACGGGCCGCCCGGCGCGAGCCGCATCATGAAGAAGGACAGCGTTACGATGATAAACAGCGTCGGCACCGCGCCCAGCAGACGTCGGAAGGCATATGAAAACATCGCGGTTTTGCCGGCCCCGAGCGCGCTGTGACGTGTCGCGACCAAAACTCGACGACGCTCAAGGCGATGTCAATGCTGTGAAGGTCGATCTTTCCGGGCGTCGCGAAACATTTCAGGGAGCGCGCCGCGTGCGACATATTCACAAAGCTCGCCGCGCCTGCGACGCGAGCCAGACCTGCCAGCGCGGTTCGATGTCGGCGCCGTGGAGCTGCCACCACGCATCGTCGATCGCGAAGGCGGTCTCGAAATGGGTGGGCATGGTCGGTAGGAACGGCGTCATATCGATGCCGAGTTCGGGATTCTTGCCGACGAACAGCGTCGCGGAGCGCCTGGCCGGGCCGTAAGGCACCCAGCTCGCGACGGCGGCCAAAGGCTGCGATCCCGTCGCGAAGCGGATGAAGTCCATGGCGACGTCCTTGTGCGGATTGCCCTTGGGAACGCCGAAAACGTCGAATTCGTAGAGCTGGTCGTCCCAGATGACGTTCACGCCATGACGCTGCTGGGCGGCGTCGTAGATGTCGCCGTTGAGCACGGTGGCGAAGGCGGCGCGGCCGTCCTTGAGCATGGCGATGGCGTCGGCCGAATTGTCCCACCACAGGATCGCGCCTTTGAGCGTGGCCAGCTTGGTCAGCGCACGGTCGATGCCGACCGGCGTCAGCAAGGCGTCGTAGACGTCTGCCGGCTTCACGCCGTCGGCCAACAGCGCCAGTTCGAGGTTGAACTTGGCGCCGCGGCGCAGCGCGCGATAGCCGGGGAAGCGCCTGACGTCGAAGAAGTCGGCCGCGGTCTGCGGCCGTGCCGCCCCGTAAAGATCGCGCGGATAGGCGATGACCTGGGAATAGACGACGCTGGCGACCCAGCAGCGCCCGATCGCGCCCGAGACGAAATCCCGGGCCGCCGGCGTGCCGTCGGCGCCCGGCGGCAGCGCGGCTGCGTCGATATGCTCCAACAGGCCCAGCCGGCAGGCGGCGATGGCGTCGGGCAATTCGAAATCCATCACGTCCCAGTCGTAGCGGCGATCGGCGACCATCTGCTCGAGCTCCTTGAGCCCGCCGTCGTACAGCGCGATGCGCACGTCGTAGGATTTGGCGGCGCCATAGGTGCGGAACAATGCGTTGGCCTGGGCGCGACTATAGGGACCGGACCAGGTTGCGACGGTCAGCACCGGCAGGGTCCGCGTCAGCCACAGATAGGCGCCGGCCAGCACGACCAGCACGGCGGCCGCGGCGCCCAGGACGATCATCCAACGTCTGCTCATGCGTTCCTCAGTGAAGCCCGAACATGCTGCCGAGCGTATCGCCAATCGTCTTTTTTTTCTTCTTCTTGTCGGCCGGCGCGGGGGCGTCCGAGGGCTGCCCGAGCAAGCCGCCGAGGAGGCCTTCGATGGGGGCCGTGCCGGTGTTCAGGACGGCGCCGACCAGGCCGGTGACCGCGCCGGCGACGTCCGGCGTGTAGGTGAGATGGCGCCAGCTGCCGGTGATGGCGAAGGGCACGCCGATGTCGAGCAGATGCAGGCGGCCGCCGAGCGAGGCCTTGGGCTCGATCCGGAAGACGATGGTCTGGTTGCCGAGATCCAGATGGCCGCGACCCGTCATGTTGATGAAGCTGCTGGTCATCTTCAGGTCGTTGTTGGCGAGGATGCCGTTCGAGATCGCAAAGCTGCCGCTGAAGCGGTCGAACCGCGTCTCGGCGCCGCCCGCGGTCGCGCCGGCGCTCAGCAGC
>DASWOE010000212.1:0-3832 GCA_036398875.1 Rhizomicrobium sp. | reverse complement strand
GCTGCGCAGGCTTGCGGTCGATCTTCACCGATAGCACGACGCGTCCTCCACGATCCACCGGCACAGGCTGGAATAGGACATGCCGTTGTGGGCGGCCTGCTCGGGCACCAGCGAGGTCGGCGTCATGCCGGGCTGGGTATTGGTTTCGAGCAGGACGAGGCGGTGCCTGCCCTTGACCGTGTCGTCATAGCGGATGTCGGTGCGCGACACGCCGCGGCAGCCGAGCGCCGCATGGGCGCGCTCGGCCAGCGCCAGCGCCTCCTTGGCGACCGCATCGGGGATTTTCGCGGGCAGGACGTGCAGCGAGCCGCCTTCGGAATATTTCGCCTCGAAATCGTAGAATTCGAGCGCGGTGGTGATTTCGGTGACGCCGAGCGCCCGAGGACTCGATTGACCGCCGCCCATCACCGCGACCGTGAGCTCGCGGCCGGGGACGAACTCCTCGACCATCATCTCGCTGGAGAAAGACCAGGTGTCGCTGCCCAGCGCTTCGGGCGGGCGGTTGTCGCCCTTGCGGATGATGAAGACGCCGACGGAGGAGCCTTCGTTGACGGGCTTGACGACATAGGGCGGCTCCATCAGGTGGCGCTCGGCGGCGTCGCGGCGATCGACGACGAGGGAGTTCACCACCGGCAGGCCGGCGGCGCGATAGACGTCCTTGGTGCGCTGCTTGTGCATGGCAAGCGCCGAGGCGAGCACGCCGGAATGGGTGTAGGGGATGCGGTAGAGCTCCAGCAGGCCTTGGACGGTACCGTCCTCGCCGAAGCGGCCGTGCAGCGCGTTGAATACGACGTCCGGCTTCGCGTCCAAAAGCTGTCGCGCCAGATCCTCGCCAGGATCGACCTCGGCCACGTCGAAGCCTTCCGCGCGCAGCGCCGCAGCGCAGCCTTTGCCGGAAGACAGGCTGACCTCGCGTTCCGCGGAACGCCCGCCGAGCAGGACTGCCACTCTCTTATATGTGGTCATGCCACGCCCACCCGCTTGATTTCCCATTCCAGGTCGATTCCGGACGTCGCCTTGACGCGGGCGCGGACCTCTTCGCCCAGGCCCTCGATGTCGGCCGCCGTCGCGTCGCCGGTGTTGATGAGGAAGTTGCAGTGCAATTCGCTGACCTGCGCCTGGCCGCGCGCCAAGCCGCGGCAGCCGGCAGCGTCGATCAACTGCCAGGCCTTATGGCCTGGCGGATTCTGGAAGGTCGAGCCGCCGGTCCGGGTCTTCACCGGCTGCGACGCCTCGCGGTCGGCCATCAGCCTGTCCATGCGGGCGCGCACGGCGGACGGATCGTCGCGCGAACCTTCGAAGGTCGCGGAAACGAAGATCAGGTCGTCCGGTGCGGCTGTGTGGCGATAGGTGAAGCCCATCTCGGCCGGCGTCAGCGTGACGACGTTGCCGCTGCCGTCGATGGCGGTGGCTTCGACGAGGACATCCTTGATCTCGCGGCCATAGCAGCCCGCATTCATGCGCAGCGCGCCGCCGACCGTGCCCGGGATGCCGCGAAGGAATTCGAGGCCGGCGATGCCGGCATCGGCGGCCGCCTTCGCCACATTGGCGTCGAGCGCGGCGGCGCCGGCCGTGAGGCGCATGCCCTCGATGCCGACCTTGCCCATCGAACCGGGCAGGCGCACCACGACGCCGGGAATGCCGCCGTCGCGGATCAGGAGATTGGAGCCAACGCCGATCACGCCGACGCGGATATCGGCCGGCCTGGCGGCGAGGAAGCCGGCGAGGTCCTGCGCATCGGCGGGGCGGAACAGGATCTGCGCCGGCCCGCCGGCGCGGAACCAGACGAGGTCCTTCAGCGGCGCGTCATATGCATATGTGCCGCGCACCGGCGGGAGGGCATCGCAGGGACGGGTCATCATCATGCCTCCCCCTGCTTCAGCGCCGCTTCGAGCCCGTGCGCCCATCCCGTGACCGAGCCGGCGCCGAGGAACACGATGACGCCGCCGGCGAGGGGATGCTCCAGCGAACGCAGCAGCGCCGGCAGGTCGTCGGCGCCTTCGATCACGCGCACGTCGCGGTGGCCGTGGGCGCGCAGGGCCTCGGCATAGGAGTCGCGGCTGATGCCCTCGATCGGCGGCTCGCCGGCGGCATAGACCGGCGCCACGATCGCGACATCGGCGTCGTTCATGCATTTGGCGAACTGCTCGAAGGTGTCGCGCAGGCGGGTGTAGCGGTGCGGCTGCATGATCGCGACCACCGGGCCGGCATAGGCCTGGCGCGCCGCCTTGAGCGCCGCGGCGATCTTGAACGGGTTGTGGGCGTAGTCATCGACGATCGCCGCGCCCTTCCATTCGCCGACCTTGGTGAAGCGGCGGCCGACGCCGGCGAATTTCGCCAGCGCGGTGCGGACGGCGTCGTCGGCGACGCCCAGCTCGCGCGCCACGGTGATCGCGGCCAGCGCATTCTGGACGTTGTGCTCGCCGGGCATGGGCAGGCACATGTCTTCCAGCTTGACCTGCGCGCCCTTGCGGCGGTCGGTGACGACGACGTCGAAGCGCGACACGCCTTCGGTGAAGCGCACATTGGTCGCGCGGACATCGGCCTGCGGGCTGAAGCCGTAGGTGATGAGGCGGCGATCCTCGATGCGGCCGACCATGGCCTGGACCTCCGGATGGTCGAGGCAGAGCACCGCGAAGCCGTAGAACGGCACGTTCTCGACGAAGCGCTGGAACGCCTCGCGCATGCGGTCGAAGGTGCCGTAGAAATCGAGATGATCGGGATCGGCATTGGTGACGACGGCGACGGTGGCGGGAAGCTTGAGGAAGGTGCCGTCGCTCTCGTCGGCCTCGACCACCACCCACTCGCCGGCGCCGAGCCGCGCATTGGTGCCATAGGCGTTGATGATGCCGCCATTGACGACGGTGGGATCGAGCCCGCCGGCATCGAGCAGGGCGGCGATCATCGTCGTGGTCGTGGTCTTGCCGTTGGTGCCGGCGACCGCGACGCAGGATTTGAGCCGCATGATCTCGGCCAGCATCTCGGCCCGGCGCACCAGCGGCAGGCTCTGGGCGCGGGCGGCGTCGAACTCCGGATTGCCCGGCTTGACGGCGGAGGAATAGACGACGGCATGCGCGTCTTCGAGGTTCTTCGGGTCGTGGCCGAGCATCACGGGGATGCCCATCTTCTTCAGGCGCCGGACATTGGCGTTGTCGGCGACGTCGCTGCCCTGAACCTTGTAGCCGAGGTTGTGCATGATCTCGGCGATGCCGCTCATGCCGATGCCGCCGATGCCGATGAAATGGATCGTGCCGACATCCAGGGGGACACGGGTCTGCGCGGTCGCGATCGGGCATGCGGCCGCCAATGTCGACGGTGCCGACGTGGTGGTGGTGTCCTCGGCGATCAGGCGCGACAATCCCGAACTGGTCGCGGCGCGCGCGGCGCGGCTGCCGGTCGTGCGCCGCGCCGAAATGCTGGCCGAACTGATGCGGCTCAAGAGCTGCGTCGCCATCGCGGGCACCCACGGTAAGACGACTACGACCTCGCTTGTCGCGACGCTGCTCGATGCCGGGCAGTTCGATCCCACCGTCATCAATGGCGGCATCATCAACGCCTACGGCACCAATGCCCGCCTCGGCGCCGGCGACTGGATGGTGGTCGAGGCCGACGAAAGCGACGGCACTTTCCTGAAGCTGCCGGCCGACGTCGCCATCGTCACCAATGTGGACCCTGAGCATCTCGACCACTTCAAGACCTTCGAGGCGGTACAGGACGCGTTCCGCAATTTCGTCGAGAACGTGCCGTTCTACGGCTTTGCCGTAATGTGCATCGATCATCCCGTGGTGCAGACCCTGGTCGGCAAGATCGAGGATCGCCGCATCATCACCTA
>DASWOE010000211.1:0-25534 GCA_036398875.1 Rhizomicrobium sp. | reverse complement strand
GCGTCGAGCATCTCCTGGCGTCCGAGCCTGGCGTTTTCCACCGCGGTCTTCATCACCTTGAGCGTCTGGTCGTAAACCTTCAGCGGCACGGGAAACGGATGCCGGTCCTTGCCGCCATGGGCATAGGAGAACCGGCCGGGGTCGGAAAAGCGGTATGGCGCGCCGTGCACGACCTCCGCGACCAAAGCCAGCGCCTCCACCGTGCGGGCGCCGACGCCCGGCACCAGGAGCAACTCGGCGAAATCCTTCGGGCCGCGTTCCGCCGCCGCCGCGAGATTGCCGTGCAGCCGGCGGACATGGACATCGCTGGACCGGACATCGTGATGCGCCGGCATGACGAGATGCGGCAGCATCGGCTGGTGGACGGGCACGGGTTCCGGCGCCAGCGCTGCGAGTTCGCGCGCGATCCCGTCAGGCCCCAGTGCCTGCAGGATTTCGATCTGCGTCCGGCGCGACGCCTCGGCCCTGCGATCGGTGAGATTGACGATGATGCCCTGGTCCTGGCCGTCAATCGCCGCGTGCGGCTCCTCGACGAAGCTGCTCAGTCCCTCCGAGAGCCAGTGATAGCGCCGTGCCTGTTTGGCCCCGCCGTTCATGCCCTGCTGCACCACGACCCAATGACCGTCATCGGTGACGATGAAGCCGTGGAGGTAGAGGTCGAAGCCGTCCTGCACCGCGGCGCTATCGACTTTGGCGACCAGCCGGCTCGCGGTCGCCAGCGCGCCGCCGTCGAATCCCACCCGTTCGCCGATCGCGGTCAGTTCGCCCGGCGTCTTGCGTGAATGACTGCCGCGCCCGCCGCAGACATGGATGCCCAGCTCGCCCGACAGCGGCGCCAGCCCGCGCTTCAGCGCGCCGATCACGCTGGTGGTGATGCCGGAGGAATGCCAGTCCATGCCCATGACGGCGCCGAAGGACTGGAACCAGAAAGGATGCGCCAGACGCCGCAGCAGCTCGTCGCGGCCATAGTGCTGCACGACGGCTTCGCTGATGACGGCGCCAAGCCTGCTCATGCGCTCGGCCAGCCAGGGCGGCACGCGACCGCCATGCAGCGGCAGGTCGGCGCTTCCGGCGCGGCGGGCCATGCGAGATCCTCGACTTGATGTCGGTCAGCCTAGCGCAGATGGCGTGGCGCGGGCCAGATTCAAACACGATCGTCGCGGCGCACAAAGTTCTGGAAGACCCTGCATCCGAAATCCGTCCCGAACGTTTGACGTTCGTTATCCCCGGACGATCGCCTTGAACCACCGTAGCGGCCACAGGATCGCAGCCTTCGCATGCTTTTGGCTGTCCGCACCGGTCGCCGTCGCAGCCGCTCCGGATGGCGGTTCGGTTGAGACAATTGTGGTCACCGCCGCGGCGCCTCTGCCGGGCAGCGGCATCGACGTGGACAAGGTGGCTGGATCGGTCGAGACCCTGTCCGTACCCGACCTGATTCGCGACCGCGCAGGACGTCCTGCCCAATGCCGTTGCCACCCAACTCTCCAGCGTCGCGCTCAACGACGAGCAGGGCAGTCAGTTCCAGCCCGACTTCGTCTATCGCGGCTTCGAGGCTTCGCCGATCTCGGGCGTAGCCGAAGGCATCGCGGTCTATCAGGACGGCACGCGCCTCAACGAATCCTTCGGCGATAATGTGAATTGGGACCTGGTCCCGGAATTCGCCGTCGATCGCTTCACGCTTCAGAGCAACAATCCGGTGTTCGGGCTGAACGCGATGGGTGGCGCGGTGACGTTGGAGATGAAGAACGCCCTGACGTTCGACGGGACCGACGCCGAGATTTCCGGCGGCTCGTTCGGCAACATTGGCGGCCATGCGGAATACGGCGGGCGTTTCGGCGACTTCGGCGTCTATCTCGGCGTCGGCGGTTTGCAGGATGATGGCTTCCGTTATCGCTCGCCCACCACGCTCGAACAGGCCTATGGGGACGTCGCCTATCAGTCCGGCGGGTTGGCCCTGCATCTGTCGTTTTCCGGCGCGGCCAATACGATCGCGGCCGTCGGCCCGACACCGGTGGAGATGCTGGCCGCCGACCCGCGCGCGATATTCACCTTCCCGCAATCGATGCACAACGAGATGGAGCTGGCGCAGTTTCGCGGCACATATCAAGCAAGCGATACGCTCACTTTGAGCTTCAACAGCTATTACCGGCACTTCCACCAGAACCTGATCGACGGCAACACCATTGATGTCGATATTTGCGGCAACAACGCGACCGAGCTTTGCCCAGAATGCCGGCACGACCCGCAACCAGGGCATCGACGCGCATCTTGGCCATCGCGACGCGCGCTGGCGGTTCGACGCCAGCTATTCCTATCTGGAGGCGACGTTCCGCAATGCGCAGACATTGTCGTCCAACAGCCCGTCCGCGGATGCCAACGGCCTGATTTACGTTTCGCCGGGCGACCGCATTCCGCTCAACCCCGCCAACCGGTTGACGCTGTCCGCCGACTATGCCGCGACGCCGGCTTGGAGTGTGGGCGCCGATCTGCGCCTGCAAAGCGGTGAATATCTCGTGGGCGGCGAATCCAACCAAGAGCCCAAGCTGGCGGGTTTCGCTGCCGTCGATCTGCGAACTGCCGACGCTCTCGGATCGCATTTCACGCTGTTCGCGGACGTGCAGAACCTGTTCGACCGGCGCTATTACACCTATGGCGCCTTCACCGAACTCGACGGCCTGCCGCCGACCTTCAACCTGTCCAATCCGCGAACCTACAGTCCCGCGCCGGGCCGCCTTTTCTTCGCCGGCTTGCGCGCGGCGCTCTGATCCGAACGGAACACAAGTTTCCGCCGGAACGTTGCCTCTTCGAGGTAGACGAGGATACCGCCATGCCGAAATCGTTGGCCCTTCGCGCAGGCGCCGCATACGCCCGCTCGCAGCCTTCACCGTCGCTAGGACGTGCGCGCCGGAAGTTCCTTCGGTTCTTCCCGGGCGGATTCCGCGATGAGACCTATCTGGCCTGGGAGCGAAATTACAAATGGGAAGCTCATCTGGAGTGGAAGGCGCATCTCAATCAAAAGGATTTTGCCCGTGCACTGCACGAAGGACGCCATGCGGAGATCGCCGCGCGGGCGGTGCGGATCGAATCCGGCCGCAGCCTGCTGTTCTCGTTCGAGAAGATGGCTCTGCGCGATGCGGTCCGCGAGAAGGCCGGTGCGAAGGCCTTCGCAGAGGGATTGTTCGCCTTCCTGCATGGTACGCCGCCGCTCGCCGAGCGGTTCGAACGCTGGTGTGCCGCCGTCGAGGCTTTGCCGCGCAAGCAGACGCGCGTCCTGACATGGCCGCTGGTCACGGTGTTCGGCTTCCTCGCTCAGCCGCAGACGCATATCTTCCTGAAGCCGAACACCACCAGGGAGGCGGCGCGGGTCCTGGGATTGCCTTTCGACTATACCTCGCGGCCAAATTGGCGGACCTATGAAGGCTATCTTGCGCTCGCCCGCGCGGTGCGCGCGTCCATCCGCGACATGCGTCCGCGCGACCTGATCGACGTCCAGTCCTTCCTATGGGTGCAGGGCTCGGACGAATATCGTTGATCAGTGCGACACGGCGGCGTTCACCGCCAGCGCGATCAGAACGGTGTTGAACAGAAACGACACGAAGCCGTGCAGCGTGACCGCATTGCGCATGGACGCGCTTCGCACCTCCACATCCGAGGTCTGCGCCGTCATCCCAACGACGAACGAGAAATAGAGGAACTCGGCGACGCCCGGCTCTTCCGTTCCGGGGAATTCGAGCGGCGGCTGCCGCTTTTGCCCGCGTCCGGGCTTGGCGTAGAACAGGTTGGAATAGTGCAGCGTCTCGTTGAGCTGGATCACCAGCCAGCCCAGCGGTGCGCCGGCCAGCGACAGGGCGGTCCAGCCCGCGCCGGGCGACGGCTTGGCGTTCAGCGTCATGAAGATCGCGTCGCAGCAATAGGCGATGACGGCGAAGATGATCAGCGAGACGATAGCCGCGCCCTCGTCCTCGACCTGCGCCCGCGCTTGCAGCTTTTCCGGGCTCATCCACGGCACCGTGACGGCGAAGCCGATGATGAACGACAGGAAGAACGCGTCCGCCGCGATCGCCACCGGCATGCGCACTTGCAGGTATAGCGAAACCGCAAACGCAACCACGCCGATCGCGAGCGAGGCATAGAATTTCGCATGATGATGCCAGTGATGGGTGAACGTCTCGGTCATTGGCCTTGGCTATCGGGCTTCTGCCCGTTCGGCGGCAAGGGTTCGGTGTTGCTCCACGGCGTGGCGGTGACGGCGCGGCCCTGCGGGACCTGCTCGACATTCGGCGATTGCGGTGCGATCGAGGTCGTGGTGCCGAATTTGCCGCTCGGCTTCTCCGAGATGCTCTTGATGTAGGCCACGAGCTCCCAGATCGTGCGGTCCGGCAGCATGGCGCCGAAGGCGGGCATGCCCGCCTGACGGCCTTGCGCGATAGTGAGATAAATATTCCCGGGCGACGAGCGGTAGATCCAGATATCGTCGCTGAGCGATGGGCCCATGCCGCCGCCGGCGTTCGCCGCATGACAGCCCGAGCAGTTGAAGGCGTCGAAATCCTTCATGCCGCGCTGCACCGCGTCGGGATCGCTCGCGAGCGGGTTCTGCAGGTTCGGATTGAGCCCCGCCGCATTGCCGCCGGGATAGATGCCGGTCACCGGCACGCGCAGCAGCGCACCTGCCGGCACCGCGCCGTTGTATCCGTTCGCGAGGTCCTGCTGCCGCGCCGCATCCTGCGAACCGGGCATCACGATGCGATAAAGCGCGACAGCGGTCACCGCGATCACCACCACCGCGATGCCCAGCACGACCCAGCGCAGCTTATCCATCGGAGCCTCCTTTCATCTCCACAGAGGGACGCCATAGGAGGTCAGAATGTTCCGGATGACGCCGTGCTCGCGTGCGATCACGCCGTCGAGACGGTTGCGCAGTGCGCTGTCGCCCTTACGCACGCCCATCGCGATGGCGAAACGGAAGCGCAGGGGCGCGAAACCCTCCGTGCCGGCGATCGGCGTCACGCTCAGCGGCACCGGCGATACTTTCGCGAAATAGCCGCCCAGTGGTCCCCACACCGCGGCGACATCGAGTTGGCGGTTCTCCACCGCCTCTATCAGCCGTGCCGGCGGGTTGGGCTTGGCATAGTCGCCATAGATCATGAAGCCGGAGACGTTGTTTACGATGCCCTCCTGCCCCAGCGCGGCCTCTGGCGGTGCCGGATCGTCGCCGATCAGGTGGACGCCGATCTTCAGACGGCGCAGGCGGGGATCGGTCAGCGAGGTAACATGCGCGCCATCCTGCCGCGCGACGAACACGTAGGTAGACGCGTAGTAGGGTCGCGTCTGATCGACTTCGTCATAGCCCACCGGCACGCCCATCACCACGTCGCAGGCGTGCTTGTTGAGCGTGCGCTTCACGAAGGTCTCGTGCTGCGCCGCCCAGGTATAGGCGACCGTCATGTGCAGATCGCGCGCGACCAGATCGGCGATCCGGTTCTCGAACCCCTGGCCCGCGCGGTTGGAAAAGGGCAGGTTGTTCGGATCGGAGCACACGCGCAGCGCCGCGCCTTGCGCCACCGCAGGCACGCACAACAGAACCAGCGCCGCAAGCTTAAGGCGCATGGCCGCCTCCGCCGGGAAGCGAGAACACCAGCAGCGTGCTGCCGCCGCTGGTGACGCCGGGCAGATCGCCGACCGCGCCGGTGAAGCCCAGCGCGCCGTTGCGCACGCGCGGGTCGATCTCGGCATTGGCGATGGCGCCGGGCCAGCCGCCGACGCCGTCCAGGATCGCGATGTACTGCTTGCCGTCGGTGCCCTGATAGGTGATCGGCTGGCCGACGAAGCCGCTCGGCGCATGGAACTGGTAGAGCAGTTTGCCGTTGCGGTCGTCGACGACCTTGAACCAGCGGTCCAGCGTGCCATAGACCGCGATATGGCCCGCCGTCGCCATGGTGCCGCTCCACACCGGGAATTTCTCGTGGATCGCCCACACCTTGGTGCGCTTGGTCAGGTCCCAGGCCGCAAACTCGCCACGATAGCCGCCTGGTCCGCCATACATGTCGACCGTCGCGCCGACATAGGGCGTGCCGGCGATATAGCCGACCTCGCTCGTCTTGTAGTCCATGCACAGGTGCTGATGCGGAATGTAGAGCAGATGCGTCAGGGGCGAGAATGCCGTCGGCTGCCAGTCCTTCGTGCCGGGCGAGGCGGGACAGATGCCGCTGATGTTCTTGCCCAACAGCGGCTTCAGCGCATCGTTCATCACCGGCCGTGCCGTCGCCAGATCGACACGCTGGATCGAGGTCTGGTTGTCGTATTTGTCGGCGGAATAGACTTGGCCGGTGGCGCGGTCGATCACATACATGAACCCGTTGCGGCCCGGATGCACCACGACCGGCCGCACCTTGCCGGCGATGGGAAGGTCGAGCAGCAGGTTCTCGTTGATCTCATCGTAGTCGTACAGGTCGTGCGGATCGAGCTGCACCGCCCACACCGCCTCGCCGGTGTCGGCGTCGCGCGCGAAGATCGTGCTGGTCCATAGGTTGTCGCCGGGCCGCTGGTTCGAATTCCACGGACCGGGATTGCCGGTGCCATAGATCACGAGATTCAACCTCGGGTCGTAGCTGATCCAGCCCCAGACCGGCCCGCCGCCGACCTGCCAGCGCCCCGGCGGCCATGTCGCGATGCCCAGATCCTTGCCGATCAGCTTCTTGTAGAACGGATGGAAGCGCGGCCCGATCAGCACGTCCTTGTCGGCGCCCACCGAATAGGCGCGCCAGCCGATGCGGCCGGTGTTCTCGTCGAGCGCCGTGAGCCAGCCGCGCACGCCCATCTCGCCGCCGGAATTGCCGACCAGCACTTTGCCCTTCACCACGATCGGCGCCATGGTGATGGTCATGCCGCGCGTGATCTCGCCCAGCTTGACGACCCACAATTCCTGCCCGGTCTTCGCATCCAGCGCGACGGTGTGGTCGTCCAGCGTGTTGAAGAAGATCTTGCCGTTGTCATAGGCCTCGCCGCGACTGACCACGTCGCAACAGGCGACGCCCTGCGACGACGGATCGACATGCGGCGAGTATTTCCACGTCAGGTCGCCGGTGGTGGCGTTCAGCGCGAAGACCTCGTTGGGATAGGCGCCGACGACATACATCGTGTCGCCGACCACGATCGGCGCTGCCTCCTGGCCGTGATTCGAGCCGACCGAGAACGTCCAGGCGACCCGCAGCTGTCCTGCATTGCCCGCATTGATCTGCGCCAAGCTCGAAAACCGCGTGTTGGCGTAGTCCTTGGCCGGCATCACCCATTGCCGGTCGTCGCGCATCATCACACCGAGGTCTTCGGCGATGGCGACCGAAAGCGTACCGAGGGCGACGGTGATGGCGGCGAAAATCAAACGTCTCATGAAGTCACCAAAGTGCGTGGCGGTTGGGCGCGCATATACTGCGCGCACAGAAATGTGGCGAAGCCGAAGAACACCAGATTGGCCGGCACCCACATGAGGAGGCCCGCGAACTGCTGGTCCTCCAGCGCCGACAGCCCGAAGCGTGCGGCGTTCTCGTCCGGCATGGTGCAGATGGCGCGCGGCGCGAAGATCATCACCACGCCCGGCAGGTCGGTGGCGATGGCGGCCGTCATGACGAACAGCGCGGCGGCGCCGTGGCCGAGCCTGGGCGAAGGCGCGAGCATCACCGTCCAGAACAGCGTCGCGGCGACGAGAATGCTCGCCAGCTCGAACAGGCGCGTCACTTCCGTCGCCGCCGCCCACTGGAACGCCGCGGGCCAGTGCCAGAACAGGAACACGCCCATGAAGGTGCTCCACGCGGCCAGCGGCGCCACGCGCTCCAGCGCCGGCCAGGGCCGCGCCAGTCCCAGCAGCGGCGCGGTGATGCAGGTCAGGATCAGATGCTGCGCCATATGCGCGGCGAAGAGCTCGCGCGCGGCGCTCTCCAGCGGCGGCAACAACGCCACGGCCAGCGAGACCGCGGCGGCGACGAGCAGGAGCGCCTGTCTCATCCGCATGGCGGCACGGTGACGGAGGCGATGGTCGCGAACAGAATGGCGACGAGGAAGCAGGCGCTCGACAGCATGCCCCAGGTCGAGAGGAACCGGTTGCGTGCCTCGCCGATATGGACAGTGGGCTCGGTCTCGTGCGCCTTCGCGTCGCGCACGCTTTGCCGGACGTGGTAGGAGATGAAGAAGCCCGCGACGGCCACCACGATTGACACGACGTCGAACATCGCCACGGAGATTAGGAGGCCGCGTGAGCTCTCCCACACGATCGGCGTGTCGCCCGGATAGCAGCGATAGGCCCAGAGGAAATAGCCGAGCAGCAGCTGCGCGAACCAGAAGCCCGGCGCGGCGGCGATGCCGAACCACAGCAGCCACAGGCTGGCGGCGCGGCGATGGGGCAGGGGCTGCAGCACCTCGCTCATGCGCGCAATCCCAGGAGCGGCGTAATGTAAAACGTAAAGAACACCGCCAGCCATACCGCATCGACGAAATGCCAATACAGCGCGCCGATGTGGATCGGCGCATAGCGCACGCGGTTGAAATAGCCGAGCACCGACCAGACCAGCACGGTCGCCAGCACGCCGACGCCGACCACGACATGCATCATGTGGAAGCCGGTGATGACGAAATAGAGCGACGAATAGGCGGTCGATGACAGCGTGAACGGCTTCTGCTCCCACTCGAAATACTGCACGACCAGGAAGACGATGCCGAGTGCCACCGCCACGGCAAGCCCGATGATCAGCCGCCGGTTGTCGTCGCGCTGGATGTTGAATTGCGCCCATCCCACCGCGACGGAGGATGCCAGCAGGATGATCGTGTTGGGCAGCGCCAGGGTCAGCGACGGCGTTCCGCTGTCCGGGAAGGTGCCGGGCGCGTGCGGCTGGACCGCCAGGTAGAAATAGCTGAACAGCAGATAGCCGAACAGCGCGGCCTCGGTGCAGACGACGAAGATCATCGCCCACCAGCCGCTGGCGCGCGTGTCGATGGCGCCGACCGGCAATGTGCCTTCGAGGGCGACGCGATCAGCCATTGGCCGGCTCCCGCGTCTCGCCGAGCGCGCGTTCCGGCCACAGCCAGACTATGGTCGTCGCCGCCACACCGACGAACGCCACCGCGACCAGCCACCAGGCCAGCAGGAGCAGGCCGATGAATATCGCCGTCACCGCGATTGCGAACACGAGCGGCGCATAAGAGTCGCCCGGCATTTTCAGAATGATGTCCGGCTGCGCATCCAGCGGATCGGTACCGATGGCCTCGCGCCCGTGCTCCAGCACCAGCCCCGCATGCGGATGGCTCCGCGCTTCGTCCGGTCGGCCCTCCAGCCGGTCTTCCCACAAGGGATGGCGGCTCTGCACCGTCGGGATCACCACGAAATTGTAGGGCGGCGGCGGCGAGGACGTCGCCCATTCCAGCGTCGGCGCATCCCACGGATTGTCGCCGGCCATCGCGCCGCTGCGCACCGATTTCAGCACGTTCCAGATCAGCATCAGCACGCCGGCGGCAAAGACGAACGAACCGATGGTGCTGATCAGGTTGATCCAGTCCCACCCCATGCCTTCCGCATAGGTGTAGACGCGCCGCGGCATGCCGAGCAGGCCGGAGATGTGCATCGGGAAGAAGCCGAGATTGAATCCGACGAACATGGTCCAGAAATTCCATCGCCCCAGCCGCTCGTCGAGCATCCGTCCGGTGAATTTCGGGAACCAGAAATAGATCGCGCCCGCGACCGGGAAGACGTTGATGCCGATCAGCACATAGTGGATATGCGCCACCACGAAATACGTATCGGTGAGCTGCCAGTCGACCGGCACGGAACCCGTCATGAAGCCGCTGACGCCACCGATGGTAAAGAGCAGGATGAAAGACGAGAAGAACAGGAACGGCGTCGTGAACACCGGGCGCCCCGTCCAGATCGTCGCGAGCCAGGCGAACACGCCGACGGCGCTCGGCACCGCGATGATGATCGATGCGGCGCTGAAGAACGACAGCGAGATGTTCGGCAATCCCGTCGCGAACATGTGGTGCACCCACACGCCGAAACCGAGCACCATCGTCGCCACCGTCGCCAGCGCGACGGCCGAGTAGCCGACCAGCGGCCGGCGGCAGAACACCGGCAAGCCGTCCGACACCATGCCCATCGCCGGCAGCACGATGGCGTAGACCCAGGGATGGCCGAACATCCAGAACAAATGCTGCCACAGCAGTGCCGATCCGCCGCCGCCCGCCGTATCGAAGAAATGCGTGCCGACATTGCGATCCATCCAGAGCAGGAAGAACGCCAGGCTCACTGCCGGGATCGCGAAGATGTTCGCCATCGACGCGGTCAGTGTCCCCCAGATCAGGATCGGCACGCGGTTGATCGACATGCCGGGCGCACGCATGCGCATGAAAGTGACAACGAAATTGACCGCGCCGACCGTGGTCGAGATGCCGAGCAGGATCATGCCCAGCGCATAGAAGTCGATGTTCGGCCCGCCGTTATAAGCGCGCGCCGCCAGCGGGACGTAATTGAACCAGCCGTCATTCGGCCCGAAGCCGATCGCGAAGGCGGCGTAGAGGAAAATCCCGGCGAACAGATAGATCCAATAGGACAGGGCGTTCAGCCGCGGCAGCGCCATGTCCCGCGAGCCTAAGAGCAGCGGCCACAGGTAATTGCTGAAGCCCGACAGCACCGGCCCGGCATAGAGGAAGATCATCGTCATGCCGTGCATGGTGAAGAGTTGGTCGTACTGCTCCGGATTCAGCAGGTGCCGATCAGACCACGACAGTTGCAGCCGGAAGATCAGCGCCTCGACGCCGCCCAGAATCAGGAAGGCGAAGGCTGTTACGATGTAGCGGAGCCCGATCTCCTTGTGGTCGACGGTGGACAGCCAGCCGCCGATGCCGGGCGCCGTCTCCCAGATCTTCTGCAGTCGCGCCGCCAGCTCCGGCTGCTCGGTGCCGACGCTCGGCGCTCGGGTGTAGTCGCTGATCGTCATTTGAGCGTCTCGAGATAGGCGACGATCTGGCCGCGCTGCTCCGCCGACAATTCGGGCTTCTGCATCAGATTGCCGGGCTTGATCCCTTGCGGATCTTCGATCCAGGCGCTTAGGTTTTGCGGCGTGTTCGCAAGCACGCCAGCGGCGATCATCTGCCGCGTCGCGAAATGGCTGAGGTCGGGGCCGAGCACGCCGGCCGCGTCGCTGCCGCGCACCGCGTGGCAGCTGCCGCACTTCATCCGGAAATAGGCTGCGCCCGAGGCGAGCACCCCGCCGCCCGGCGTTACATCCGGCGCGATCTGGTGCGAGCGCCAGGCCGCGAAATCGCGCGGCGTGTCGGCGACTACGACGAAAGCCATCTTGGCGTGCTCCAGTCCGCAATATTCCGAGCACTGGCCGCGATAGGTGCCGGGCTTGTCCGCTTCGAGCCACAGCTCATTGGTCTGGCCCGGAATCATGTCGGTCTTGCCGGACAGCGCGGGAATCCAGAAGGAATGGATCACGTCGCCGCCGATCAGCTTGAACTGCACCGGCGTGCCGGTCGGGATATGGATCTCGTTCGCGGTGGTGAAGATGCGCCGCGCATCGGGATCGAGATAGCGCACCTCCCACCACCATTGATGCGCCGTGACTTCGATGACCAGGCCGGGCGCCGCCGGCGGCTTGCCGATCTCTGCCAGAACCTTCACCGTCCATATGATCGTGGCGAGCAGCGCGAGAGTCGAAACCGCGACCCCGATCCAAAGAAAGTTCGCACCTCCTTCATCGGGGCCGACCGCCATGCGCGGCGCCCGCGCGATACCCGGCCGCCGCCAGATCGCGAGCGCAAGCAGCACGGCTATGATGGCCATCACCGCCACCGAGATCGCGATCACGCCCCATGTCAGGGGCAGGGTCTCGCCGGCCTTCGCGCCGCTAGCACCGGTCACATAGTTCAAAGGCGCCAGGGAACTTGCGGCCCAAAGAAGATTGCCAGACGGATTGATCGACGCGTGAAGTTCCACGGTGTGCCCATCCGCGGCGGATGCCGCCGGTTTCTCAACGTGCGGTTCCCCAAACCGATCCCGCAGCGGGAACATGCCGGCGATGCTTGCGTCTAAGTAATGATCGGCCGGCCAAGGAACGCCGCCGCGCACCTTCCGTTCTCCAAGACACCAAGCCCATGGAGACGCAAATGGCAAAGACGGTTGGAGATTTCCTGTTCGAGCGGCTGCGCCAATGGCAGGTGCATCGCGTCTTCGGCTATCCCGGCGACGGCATCAACGGCATCGTCAGCGCGCTCGGCCGCGCCGGCGACGCCATCGAATTCGTCCAGGTCCGCCATGAGGAGGAGGCCGCCTTCATGGCCTCGGGCCACGCCAAGCTGACCGGTGAGGTCGGCGTCTGCCTCGCCACTTCCGGTCCCGGCGCAATCCATCTGCTCAATGGCCTCTACGACGCGAAGCTGGACCGCCAGCCCGTCGTGGCCCTGGTCGGACAGCAGGCACGCGCCTCGCTCGGCGGCCATTTCCAGCAGGAGGTCGATCTTCCCTCGCTGTTCAAGGACGTCGCCTCGGATTTCGTGCAGGTCTGCAACACGCCGGCGCAGGCGAGGCACCTGATCGACCGGGCTTTCCGCATCGCCAAGGCGCAGCGCACCGTCACCGCGATCATCTTCCCCAATGACGTGCAGGAATCCCCAGCGGCCGAGCCCGGCCACGTCCACGGCACCATCCACACCGGCACCGACTTCGCACAGCCCGTGATCGTGCCGGCGCAGGTCGATCTCGAACGCGCCGCCGCGATCCTCAACAAGGGGGAGCGCGTCGCCATTCTGATCGGTCGCGGCGCGGCGAACGCCGAGAACGAAGTGATCTCCATCGCCGATGTGCTGCAGGCCGGCGTCGCCAAGGCGCTGCTTGGAAAGGCCGTGCTGCCCGATGATCTGCCTTTCGCCACTGGGCAGATCGGCCTGCTCGGTACCAAGGCGTCCTATCAGTTGATGCGCGACTGCGACACCCTGCTGATGATCGGCTCGACCTTTCCTTACGGCGAATTCCTGCCGAAGGAAGGCCAGGCCAAGGCGGTTCAGATCGACATCGATCCCACCATGCTGTCGCTGCGCTATCCGATGGACGTCGCGCTCCAGGGCGATTCGGCGCTGACCTTGCGCGCGCTCCTGCCGCTGCTGGCGCTCAAGCCGCGAGGCAAAAGGCGCGAGACCGTCGAGAAGAACGCCGCCGCGACCTGGGACGAGGAAGACAAGAAGTCCCATCTGTCAGCCGATCCGCTGAACCCCGAACTGTTCTTCTGGGAATTCACCAAGCACCTGCCGGAACGCGCGATCATCGCCGCCGACACCGGCATGTCGACCACGTTCTTCGCCCGCGCGGTGAAGATGCGCCGCGACATGAAGCTCGCGATCTCCGGGACGCTGGCGACGATGGGCCCGGCGATCTCCTTCGCCGCCGACGGCAAGTTCGCCTTCCCGGACCGCCCCGCCATCGTCTTCGTCGGCGACGGCGCGATGCAGATGCTCGGACTCAACGCCTTCGTTACCGTCGCGAAATACTGGAAGCAGTGGGCCGATCCGCGCTTCGTGGTGGCGGTGCTGAACAACCGCGACCTCAACATGGTGACGTGGGAGCTGCGCGGCCTGGGCGGCGCGCCCAAGGTCGCCGCGACCCAGGACCTGCCCGATCTCGACTATGCCGCCTATGCCCGCATGCTCGGCCTCGCAGGCTTCACCGTCGACAAGCCGGGCGATATCGACCGTGTGTGGGAGGAAGCGCTCTCCGCCGGCCGGCCCGCGATCATCGACGTCAAGGCCGATCCCAACGTCATCGCGCTGCCGCCCCATGCAACCTTCGAGCAGACCAAGAACTTCTTCCTTGCGATGGCCAAGGGCGACGAGGATCGCGACGCGGTGCTGTCGCAGCTCTACAGGCAATTGGCCGCCGCTTGATCCTCCGGCTCGCGCTTCTGTTGGTACTCGTGGCCGGCAACGCCGCCGCGCACACGCGATCGAGCGCGGTCGCTATCTCGCTGTCCTCGGCGACTGCGCCGGCTGTCATGACACGCCGCGCGGGGCGCCGTTCGCGGGTGGACAACCGCTCTCCGCGGTGTTCGGGCGGGTCTATTCCTCCAACATCACGCCGGATCCGCAGACCGGTATCGGACGGTGGTCGGCGGACGATTTCTACAACGCCCTGCACGACGGCGTGCGACCCGACGGCGCCCATCTCTATCCGGCGTTTCCGTATTCCTGTTTCACCCATATCCGCAACGCCCGGGGCAACCGCGCCCCTCCGGTGACGGTAGCGCAAGTCGCGGCGCTGCGAACAGCCGTCGGCCGTTGAACCCGCGGAACGCGGTCTGCCTTCGTTCGTTCGCGCAAGTGAAGGGTGAGCCCAGAAAGGAAGTTCCATGAAACCGCACATTGCCGCGCTGTTCGTCTCCGCCGCGCTGATCGCCGCACCAGGCACCGTGTCGGCAAAGGAGATTCTCGGCATCGGTACCCCCGATGCCACCCAGTTCCGCGCCAAGGCGAGCGCCAGCGACGCGTTCGAGATCCTGTCCAGCAAGATCGCGCTCACCCACGCGACGCGCGACGACATCAGGGACTTCGCCCAGATGATGATTCACGACCATACCGCCAGCACCGACGAGCTCGTGGCGCTGGGCGGCATCAGCAAGGCGAGCCTCAAGACCAAGATGGAGCCCGGGCCGGACGGCAAATATAGAACCAACGACTTGCTTGACAGCGATCATTCGACGGAGCTGAACAGCCTGGACTCCAAGTCGAACCGCGACTTCGACCAGACCTATATCGCCGACCAAGTGAGGGTCATGAGGATGCCGTGGCGCTGCTCGACGACTATTCCCGCAATGGCGATAACGCCAAGCTCAGGGCGTTTGCGCGCGAAATCCTTCCCAAGGTGCGCGAGCACCTGGCCAAGGCCAAGGCTCTGCAGCAGCAGATCGGCGCGTAGCGTCCTGCCGATGCGTGAAAGGCGCGGCCGGCATCGGCCGCGCCTTTTCGCTTTTTCTTAAAGAATGTCCTCGAGTCGCACCGGAATGTGCCGCACGCGCTTTCCGGTGGCGTGATGGACCGCGTTCACCACCGCCGCGTTCTCGTCTCCGCCGCCGAACGCGGACGGAGATCACGCAACCACCATCCGGCGAAATAGGGCCAGCTTCACGGCATCCAGGACAAAGGCGAACGCCGCCGCGGCGACGAGCAGGGCGGCGACGATCGCGACCGGCAGAGGCGTCATCAGAATGCCGTTGGAGGACAGGATGCTGAAAATCGACAGGTCGATGGCCGACGAGACGATGAGCCAGCGGCCCGGGCGCGAACTCCAGATGTGCTGCCTCTCGCGCGAAACGTAGAACACGGCCTGGCCGCTGAACACCAGCGTGACCACGGCCATCGTGCGCAGGGCCTCGGTATCGAGTCCGACGGCGAACCTTCCGACCGCCAGGCATGCGACGCAAAATGTCAGGTCGGCGAACCCCATGCCGATGCCGGCGACCGTCAGGTTGCGGATATGCCAGATATTGGGCTTGGGAGACGGGCGCACATTGTCGGTCGATGAGGTCATCGAAAGAAAGTCGCCGGTGATCATCATCAGCACCATCAGCATCGGCGTCAGGATGGCATGGCCGGTGATGACGAGGCCGGCGCCGAGGAACAGCACCTGCACCACTTTGTGCGTAACCGATCGCAGCGTGTAGGTCAGGATGCGCTGGAAGGTCGTGCGCCCTTCCTTGATCGCGGCGACGATGCCGGCAAGTCCCGGCTTCGTGAGCACGATTCCGGCGGCGGATTTGGCGACGTCGGTTGCGGTGGAAACCGCGATCCCCATCTGCGCCTGACGCAGCGCGGGAGCGTCGTTCGCGCCGTCGCCGCACATGCCGACGATATGGCCGTCCTTCTGCAGCGCCTTGACCAGGCTGTACTTGTCCTCGGGCAGCACGTTCGCGAAGATCGCATAGGCTTCCGCCTTGATGTCCGGCGACAGGGGTGTCGTCGCCCAGACCGGTCCGGCGATCCCGACCAGCCCGGCCACGACCTGCGCCGTCGTTCCGGAATCGCCGGTCACCATGACGGTGCGCACGCCAAGGCGCGACAACTCCGAAACGAGCGCCGCCGAATCCGCGCGCGGCGGATCGCTCAGCGCGATGAAGCCGGCCGGCGCCAAATTGTTTACGGGTCCCGCGGCAACGGCCAGAACCCTGAACCCCTTGGCCTGCAATTCTTCGACGATCGGCGATGCGTTCGTCGGCGGGTGCGACAAACCCGAGATAACCGCAAATGCGCCTTTGGCGACTTTGATGGTGACGCCGTCGGCCTGGAGCACAGTCGCCTCGGAGCGCTTCAGCGAGGGATCGAAGGGCACGAACGTCACCAGCTTCGGCGCATCGGCGATGGGCCTGTGCGCAGCCGCGCCGCGGATCGCGGCATCGACCGGGTCTTGCCCGCCATCCGAGCTTGCCAGAACCGCAAACGCCAGGACGTGCGCCTCGTCGAAGCCCGGCATCGGCCGGACGGACATCACCGCGAGTTCGTTGCGCGTCAGCGTGCCCGTCTTGTCCGAGCACAGGATATCGACGCCGGCGGCTTCATCGACCGCCGAAAGACTCGTCGGCAGCACACCCTGGGCGGCCAGCGAGCGCGCGCCCACGGCTGCTGCCAGCGTGAACATCGACGGCAGCGCGACGGGGATCGAGGAGAGAAGTCCGACCAGGACGAGGGCCACGATTTCCGCATCGGGCAGCGACAGAGAATACGCATAGACGGCAAGCAGGATCGTGGCGGCGCCGTTGAACAAGGCGAGATTGCGGACCACCCCCATGACGATCTTCTGCTGCGAGCTCTCGACCTTTGCCGTGCGGACGAGTTCGGCCGTGCGACCGAACTTGGTGCGCTCGCCGGTCGCGGTGACTTCCGCCACCGCTTCGCCGCGCCGCACGAGCGCGCCGGCATAGGCCTGGGCGCCGGCTCCGGCTTCTGCCGGAATGGACTCGCCTGTCAGCATGGATTGGTCGAGCAGGATCGACCCATCCAGAAGATGGACGTCCGCGACCACCACCGTACCGAGGGAGAGCTTCACGATGTCGCCAGCCACCAGCTCGGCCGCCGGCACCGTCGTCCAGTTTCCGTCCCGCCGGACGGCCGCGATCAGCGCCAGACGCGACTTGAGGGCATCCAGCGTCGCTTGCGCGCGGCCTTCCTGAAAGAACCCCAGGCTTGCGTTGAACACGAGCAGGAGTGCGACCACGCCTGCCTCGACGTAGTCTCCGAGCGCGAGCTGCAGCAGGATCGCGGTTTCGAGCATCCACGGCACAGGCGCCCAAAGCTTTTGAACGGCGCGCAGCACGGGATGCTGCGTGACATCGACGATCGCGTTCGGACCGTCCTTCGCGAGGCGTCGCTGCGCCTCGTCCGTCGTCAGGCCGATCGGCGTATCGGCCATCAGGAAGCGTCCCGTGGAAACAGCGCCCAGCTGTGGCGGGCGATCTGCTCATCCTCCTGGGAAGGAAGAACAAGCACCTTGCAGGGCGAGCTCGGATCGCCGATGGGATTGTCGGCGGCGCGATTTCGCAACTCGTCGAGGCCGATACCGGCCCAGGCCAGGCCGGCGCAGATCGATGCGCGAACTTCCGCGTCATTCTCGCCGATGCCGCCGGTAAACACGACCAGGTCGATGCCTTCGAGCACGGCGACCATGGCCGCGATCTGTTTGCGCACCGAATGGCAGAACATGTCGATCGCGAGCCGGGCGTCGGGGTTTGACGGAGCGCTTTGGTGCAGCCGGCGCATGTCGCTGTCGATCCCGGATATGCCGAAGAGCCCCGAACGCCGATCGACCAAATCCTCCAGCATGACGGCGTCGAGCCTTTTCTCCCGCGCCAGGTAGATCAGTACGCCGGGATCGAGATCGCCGCTGCGCGTTCCCATGATGACACCCCCGGTCGGAGTCAGTCCCATGCTGGTATCGACGGACTTGCCGCCTTTGACCGCGGTGATGCTCGCGCCATTGCCGAGATGGGCAATACCGAGGCGGCGCGGCGCGTCGGCGCCAAGCTGATGCAGGATGGATTCGCAGGAAAGGCCATGAAAGCCGTAACGCTCGATACCTTCCGCGCGAAGCTCCTTGGGGAGCGGAAGAATGCGCGCGACCTCCGGCATATCGGCATGAAAGGTCGTATCGAAGCACGCCATTTGCGGGAGCCCGGGAAAATTCTCGCGCGCCGACCGGATGATCGCCAGCGCGGACGGCAGATGAAGCGGCGCGAACGCAGTGGCCGCTTCGAGCTGCCGCAGCACCTCGTCGTCGATGATGCAATGGCGGCGCAGTTTCGGTCCGCCATGCACGATCCGATGTCCGATGACCGCAGGCGAGGGCAGTTTGGCGCCGGCCAGGAGCCGCTCGATCTGGGCGATAGCGTCGCGCTGGTCGCGAACGGACGTCTTGCCGGTCGCAAGCGCATTGCCGTGTGCATCGCTTGCGTGGAATCGCCCGGATTGCCCACCGATGGATTCAGCTTCGCCCGTCAGCAGCATTTCGGTTCGCGACGCACCGGCGCGATACAAGCCGAATTTGAGCGAGGACGAGCCGCTGTTCAGCGTCAGGACGATGGTCTCGCCGCCCGTCATCGCGTCAGACCTTCCACCGCCAGTCGCGGACCTCCGGCATGTCGTCGCCATGTTCGCTGATGTAGAGCTTGTGGCGCTCCATCGCGGCCCAATAGAACGCCGTCGCCTTCGCGACCCGATGGCTGAATCGCGGGATGCGGCTGGTGGCGTCGAGCGCGAGCTGGAAGCGGTCGAGATTGTTCAGCACGACCATGTCGAACGGCGTCGTGGTCGTGCCTTCTTCCTTGTAGCCGCGGACGTGGATGTTGTCGTGATTGTGCCGCCGATAGGTGAGCTTGTGGATCATCGCGGGATAGCCGTGGAACGCGAAGATCACCGGCTTGTCGCGCGTGAACAGCTCGTCGAAATCCTGGTCTTCCATGCCGTGCGGATGCTCCGATTGCGGCTGCAGGACCATCAGGTCCACGATATTGACGACACGGATGCGGATATCGGGATAGTGCGTCCGCAGCAGCGTGACCGCGGCGAGCGTTTCCAGGGTCGGGATGTCGCCGGCGCAGGCCATCACCACGTCGGGATCGCCGCCATCATTGCTCGCCCAGTGCCAGATGCCAGCGCCCGCGGCGCAATGGCGCGTCGCCGCCTCGATGTCGAGCCACTGCCATTCGGGCTGTTTCCCCGCGACGATCAGGTTGATGTAGTTGCGGCTGCGCAGGCAGTGATCGGCGACGGAGAGCAGGCAGTTCGCGTCGGGCGGCAGGTAGATGCGCACGACGTCGGATTTCTTGTTCGCGACATGATCGATGAATCCCGGATCCTGGTGCGAGAAACCGTTGTGGTCCTGCCGCCAGACATGCGAGGTGAGCAGGTAGTTCAGGGACGCGATCGGTTTGCGCCAGGGAATGGCCCGGCTGACCTTCAGCCATTTGGCGTGCTGGTTGAACATCGAATCGATAACGTGGATGAAGGCTTCGTAACACGAGAACAACCCGTGCCGACCGGTGAGGAGATAGCCCTCTAGCCATCCTTCGCAGAGGTGCTCGCTGAGAACCTCCATGACGCGCCCATCGGCGCTGAGGTCGATATCGAGATCTTCGACCGCCGCCATCCACGCCTTGCCGGACACTTCGTAGACGGCTTCCAGCCTGTTCGATGCGGTCTCATCCGGCCCAAACAGACGGAAATTCCGCGAGCCGAGATTGAGCTCCATGACGTCGCGCAGGAACGTGCCCAGCGCGCGTGTCGCTTCCGCCCGGACGCCGCCGGGCTCCGGCACAGCCACCGCATATTCGTGGAAATGGGGCATCGACAACGGCTTCAGCAGTTCGCCGCCATTGGCGTGCGGGTTCGAACCCATGCGGCGGTGGCCCGTCGGCGCGAGGGCGGACAACTCCTCGCGAAATTTGCCGTTGTCGTCGAACAATTCGCGGGGCTTGTAGCTCAGCATCCAGTCTTCGAGCTGCTTGAGATGCTCGGGTTTCTCGAAGTCCGCGATCGGCACCTGGTGCGCGCGCCAGGTGCCCTCCACGGGTTTGCCATCGACGAATTTGGGGCCTGTCCAGCCCTTCGGCGTGCGAAGGATGATCATCGGCCAGCGCGGGCGCACCGGCGCCTTGTCCTTGCCGGTCGCCCGCGCGGCTCTCTGGATCTCGCGAATCCGCAGCAGCACCTGATCCAGCACGCCAGCGAGCGCCCGGTGCATCATCTTAGGATCGTTGCCTTCCACAAAATGCGGATCGTAGCCGTAGCCCTGGAACAACTGCGTCAGCTCTTCGCGGCTGATGCGCGCCAGAACGGTCGGATTGGCGATCTTGAAGCCGTTGAGATGCAGGATCGGCAGCACGGCGCCGTCGCGCGCCGGGTTCAGGAACTTGTTGGAATGCCAGCTGGCCGCCAGCGCGCCGGTTTCGGCTTCGCCGTCGCCGACGACGCAGGCGACGATCAGATCGGGATTGTCGAAGGCGGCGCCATAGGCATGCGTGAGCGAATAGCCCAGCTCGCCGCCTTCATGGATCGAGCCGGGTGTTTCCGGTGAGACATGACTGGGAATGCCGTAAGGCCACGAGAACTGGCGAAAGAGGCGATGCAGCCCGTTGCGGCTGCGCTCGACCGCGGGATAGCGCTCGGTATAGGAGCCCTCCAGATAGGTGTTCGCCACGATGCCCGGCCCGCCATGGCCGGGGCCAATGACGTACATCATGTTCAGGTCGTATTGCTTGATCAGCCTGTTCAGGTGGACATAGAGGAAATTCAATCCCGGCGTCGTTCCCCAATGCCCGAGCAGACGCGGCTTGATGTGCGCAAGCGTGAGCGGCACCTCGAGGAGGGGATTGTCCTTCAGGTAAACCTGACCGACGGAGAGGTAATTCGCCGCGCGCCAGTACGCGTGCATGTTCTCTAGAAGTTCGGGCGATAGGGCGTTGGACATCGGTATCTCAAGCTGGCTGCGGCATGGTCGCGGCGAGGCGATGTCACATATCGCTCAGGTCGGTCGGCGCATTGCGGAAGGCGCCGACCGCCCCGCAAGCGATCAGGTCCGGACCCATTTCCGATTTCACTTGGGAGCTTATCCACACAACTCTCTGGGAAGCCCGAAGTTCCCGATCGTGCGACCCGTGGCGCCTAGACCGAATGCCCGCCCGTCACGGCGCCGGCGGCGCTCTGGACGGCGGCGATCTGGGTATGGACTATGGCAACCATGGTCCCGGGGTGCGCGTCGGAAACCTTGATCGTAGCTTGAAGCTGGCCCGCGAGCGCCTGAACGATGTTGGTGCCCAGGCCCGGCTTCGTGCTCCCGATATCCTTGGACATGCCGATGCCGGTATCGCTGACCGACAGGGTCCAGTTGGGACCGCGGGAACTGTAATCGACTTTGATCTTGCCGCTGCTGTCGCTCGGAAAGGCATGCTTGAGAGCGTTGATCACCAGTTCCGTCACGATCAGGCCCAGGCTTACGGAGACATCCGCGCTGGTGACGCTGTCATCGACGGCCACGTCAAGCGACAACTTGCTCCGGTCGCGGATCATCGACGCGCCGATGCTCTCGCAAAGGGCGGTGAGGTAGGGACGCAACGCGACGTCGCCGATCGTCGAGGCGGCGAGATGCTGCTGCAAGGTGGCGACCGACATGACCCGCTGGTGCGCGTCGAACAGGTACGTTCGGGTTTCTTCCGATTGCACTTTGCGCGCGCTTTGCATCAGGACGCTTGCGATGATCTGAAGCGAATTCGCGACGCGATGCTGCAATTCCTGAAGGAGAACCGCCTTGTCTTTCAGCAGGTTGTCCTTGTCCCGCAGCAGATCGTTCTTGAGTTTTTCGGCCGCCCGGGCGTCCGTAACGTCCGAGACGGCCAGGATCAATCGGGCATCGGTACCGCCCGTGTAGTCGAGTTTGTGGGCATTGACGATCAGGCTGCGATTCTCCCGGCCTTCACGCTTGAGATCCATCTCGTAGTCCTGCACCTCGGCATATCCCGAAGCGGTCGCGCGAAGCAGTGCCGCCAACTGCGGCACATTCCATTCGCCCGTCCCAAGTTCGGAAAGCGCCCGACCCTGAATCGCGACGGCGTCGATCTGAAACGCGCGGCAGAACGACCGGCTCGCGGCGACGATGGTCAAAGCGCTGTTCAGAAGCAGAAGGGGCGCGTCGGAAGACGCGATGACGGCGAGCGCGAGATCAAGCGCGATGTCCGGACTGGGCGGCGTATGGGGAGCCATGGCTTCCCCTTTCTGGAACCGGAGGCTCGCGGAGCGAAAGCCATTCCCGGTCGCGGTTTAAGCTGGAAATCTTGCTTCAGACTGATATTTGCTGCGGTACAGCATATCACGTTTTCGCATTCAGGGCATTTCAACCGCCGCCGAAAAGTTCATGCAGAAGGGCGACCCAGGACGATCTCGTCATGATCCCGTTCACGACGGCGGAGCGCAAAGTGCTCGGCGCCGCCGCGCCGAGCCAGGCGACAGCGGCCAACGCGCTCTACGGCACGATCAGCAATCCCTATGGGATACAGCCGCGCCTGACGGGCTTCGTCAACCAGATCTACGTGCAGGCCGCGAGCCCCGATCTGGTGCAGCAGGCCATCGACCAGGTCACGCACACGCTGGCGCTGCGCCATCGCATCCGCCCGGGAAACCCGAACGATTTCTCCGTCCGCAATCTCAGCCAGATCGCCAGCGCGGCGGAGGGCAGCAGCCAGACGATGTCCTATCTGCTCGCGGCGGTGGCCTCGATCTCGCTTCTGGTCGGCGGGATCGGTATCATGAACATCCTTTTGGTGTCGGTCACCGAACGCACGCGGGAGATCGGGCTGCGCATGGCCATCGGCGCCCGCCGCATCCATGTTCTCCTGCAATTCCTGACCGAGGCCGTGCTGCTCAGCGTCGTCGGCGGCGTCGCGGGGATCATCGGCGGGCTCCTGGCGTCTGTGGTCATTTCCCTGGTCGCCGGCTGGCCGACGCCGATCGTATGGCCCGCCATCGTCGGCGGGTTCCTGTTCTCGGCCCTGGTCGGCATGTTCTTCGGATATTATCCGGCGCGCAAAGCGGCGCATTTCGATCCCATCGAAGCGTTGCGCTACGAATAGGCCCCCGGCACATGGATCCCATCAGCGAAGAACTTGGCCCCGAAGACATCTGGAAACTGCCGGCAAGCCAGCTTCTCGCGCGGCTCAAGACGACGCCTGCCGGCCTTACGGCCGCGGCCGTCCAATCGCGCCTGACGACCTATGGACCCAACGACGCCGCGACCGTCAAGCGTTCGCCGCTCTGGCTGCAATTCCTTAGCCGTTTCCGCAGCCCGCTGGTCATCATCCTGCTGGTGGCGAGCGCCTTGTCCGCGGCGACCGGCGATGTCGCCAGCTTCGTCATCGTGGTGAGCATCGTCACGATCAGCATGACGCTCGATTTCGTCCAGGAGGTCCGCGCGCAGAATGCGGTCGAGGCGCTACGCCGGTCCGTCGCGGTCCAGGCCACCGTGCGGCGAGACGGTTCCAAGCTTTCGCTTCCGATCGACCAGCTCGTGCCCGGCGACGTGGTCGAACTGATCGCCGGCGACCTTGTCCCCGCCGACTCGCGGCTGCTCGAAAGCCGCGACCTGTTCGTCAACCAGGCGCTCCTCACGGGCGAGCCCTATCCGGCCGAGAAGCTGGCCGGCGACACGGCGTCGGGCGCCGAAAATCCGGCCGGCGCGTCGAACGCCGTCTTTGCCGGGACCTCCGTGATCAGCGGCACGGCCACCATCCTCATCTGCCGGACCGGCGGCAAGACGGCGCTCGGCAATCTCGCCACCAGCCTGGCGGAAAAGCCGCCGGCCACCGCGTTCGCCGTCGGCATCCGCCGTTTCGGCATGCTGATCATGCGCTTTACCGTACTGATGGTGCTGTTCGTCCTGGTGGTGAACATCTCCTTCCACCGGCCGGTGCTGGAATCGCTGATGTTCGCGCTGGCGCTCGCGGTGGGGCTGACGCCGGAGCTTCTGCCGATGATCGTGACGGTGACGCTGGCCCGCGCGGCGATGGGACTGGCCAGGAAGAAGGTGATCGTGAAGCGGCTTTCCGCCATCCACGATCTCGGCGCGATGGACGTGCTGTGCACCGACAAGACCGGCACGCTGACCGAGGCCATGATCAAGCTCGTGCGCGCCATCGATGGCCGCGGCGCCGAGAGCCCGCTTGCCTATGCCAACGCCTATATCAACAGCAAGTTCGAGAGCGGCATGAAGAGCCCGCTCGACGATGCGATCCTTGCCGCCCATCCGTTCGACATGACGGGCTGGAAGAAGATCGACGAAGTGCCGTTCGATTTCGAGCGCCGGCGCGTGTCGGTCCTGGTCGAGCACGAGGCCAAGCGACGTCTCATCGTCAAAGGCGCGCCGGAGGACTTGCTGCGCCTGTCGGGGCGGTATGAAGGCGCCGACGGAACCGAACAGCCGATCGATGCGCAGACTCGCCGCATCTTCGCCGCTACGCTCGACGGACTCTGCGCGCAAGGGTTCCGCGCGCTCGGTATCGCAAGCCGCGACGTCGATGCGAGCCACGACACCGCCGCGATCGCCGAAGAGTGCGACCTCGTATTCTCCGGTTTCGCCGTTTTCCTCGACCCGCCGAAGGCGAGCGCCGGGGCGACGATCCAGGCCATGGCGGCGGCCGGCGTCGCGGTGAAGGCGCTGACCGGCGACAACGAGCTGGTGACCCGTCATGTCTTCGAGACGATCGGCATACCGGTCACGGGGGTTCTCACCGGCGACGCGCTGGCGCATCTTTCGGACGAGGCGCTGATCGGGCAGTTGCCGCAGGTCAATCTGTTCTGCCGCGTCAATCCGCAGCAGAAGCATCGGATTCTGCTGGCGCTGAAGCGGGTCGGCCATATCGTCGGCTATATGGGCGACGGCATCAACGATGCGCCGGCGCTGCACGCCGCCGATGTCGGGATTTCGGTCGATGGCGCCGCCGACGTCGCGCGTGCCGCGGCCGATCTGATCCTGCTCGAACACGACCTCGCGGTCGTGCACGACGCCGTCGTCAATGGGCGCGGCGCGGTCCAGAACGTCTCCAAATATGTGCTGATGGGGTCGAGCTCGAATTTCGGCAACATGTTCAGCATGGCGGGCGCGGCCTTGTTCCTGCCGTTCCTGCCGATGCTGCCGATCCAGATCCTGCTCAACAACCTGCTCTACGACGTTTCGGAAATCGCGATCCCGTTCGACCGGGTCGATTCCGAGGCGACGGCGTCGCCCGTGAAATGGGACATCAAGCTGATCGAGCGCTTCATGCTGGTGTTCGGCCCTGTCAGTTCCATCTTCGATTTCCTGACGTTCTATGCCTTGCTGATATTTTTTGGCGCCGGTGAGGCGTTGTTCCAGACGGGTTGGTTTATCGAATCGATGACGACTCAAACCTTGGTGGTATTTTGCATCCGTACCCGCCGACAGTTCTATCGCAGCACCCCTGGCCGGTTTCTGATAGCCACGAATCTTGGC
>DASWOE010000210.1:0-11582 GCA_036398875.1 Rhizomicrobium sp. | reverse complement strand
GGTCGATGACGGCGCCGGCTGCTGAGGGTGCGGCCGCCCTGGCCGACGCGATACGCCGCGCTCGCCTCCGCGGGCGGGGGATTGCGGCTGGCCTATGGCGACGCCGCGGCGCTCGATCTGGGCGCCGCCCTCGGCATCGTCGCCGATGCGCCCTGGCTGCGTCGCGGCGACTGGCGCTTTTCCTTCGCGCTGCGCGCGCAGACCGATTGAATCCGCCCTCGGTGGATTGTGCCCGCGCATTCCTCCTATCATGGCGTTCGGGCGCAGCATCGATCGTGCCTTGGCCGGAGCGGTCCGGCCGCGTGGAGCGCAGGGATGCCGAGTTTGAACATCGCCCATCGCGGCGGCGCCGGCCTCTATCCGGAGAACACGCTTGCGGCGTTCCGCGATGCGGTGGCGCGCGGCTGCGACGGCGCCGAGCTCGACGTCCAGCTCTCCCGCGACGGCGAGGTCGTGGTCTTCCACGATTTCCGTCTCAAGCCCGAGATCTGCCGTCTCGGCGGCAAATGGCTCACCAGGCCCACGCCGCGCATCAAGGACCTGACGCTGGACGAGCTGGGCGCCTTCGACGTCGGCCGGCTCGATCCGTCCAGCGCCTATGCCAAGGCGCATCCGCACACCATGCCGCTCGACGGCGAGACGATCCCCACGCTGGATGAGGTCCTGGCCGTCGCGCGCGACGCGCAGAAGCCGTTCGTGCTCCAGGTCGAGCTCAAGAGCTCGTTCGTCGACCGCGACGTCTCCGCCGATCCGGTCGCGCTTGCCGAGGCGGCCGTCGCGGTGCTGCGCCGGGCCGGCTATCTGGACCGCACCATCTTTGTCGGCTTCGACTGGCCGGCCCTGTTGCACGTCAAGAAGATCGCGCCGCACGCCGCATGCTGGTTCACGACCATGGCGTTCGACACCTTCCTCGCGCCGCCCCGCGACGACGATCCGCCGGCGTCCAAGGTGCTGAAGCATGTGGCGGCGGCGGGCGCCTCGCCCTGGGCCGGCGGTTTCGACGCCGTGCATTACGGCGGCTCGCTCATCCGGGCGATCCACGCGGCCGGCGGCGACGGCTGGTTCCCGACCCATGAGGACGCCACGCCGGAGGCGGTCGCGGAAGCGAAGGCGCTGGGTCTCAAGGTCGGCGCCTGGACGGTGAACGATCCCGCCGAGATGAAGCGGCTGATCGGGCTCGGTTTGGACGCAATCTGCACGGACCGGCCCGATCTCTTCGCAAAAGCGCGTAAATCTTTCACGGCCTCTTGAGAGGCGGGCGGATTCTGCTTAGCTCCGTCCGCAAGGGACAAGGCGTATCGCCCCGCCGAAAATCCCTTTCGCGCGCCGAATTTCGCATTCCTCCCGCGACGGAGGCCGACACCAAGGAGCCCGGATGCCCACGCTCTTCGATCCCTTTACGCTGAAAGACGTCAGGCTCAAGAACCGCATCGTCGTGGCGCCGATGTGCCAGTACTCGGCCGAGGACGGCTTCATCACCGACTGGCATCTCGTCCATCTGGGCAGCCACGCCATCGGCGGGGCGGGGCTGATCATCGCCGAAGCCACCGCCGTCGCGCCGGAAGGCCGCATCACGCCGGGCGACACGGGCATCTGGTCGGACAATCGCGGCGCGCAATGGGAGCGCGTCACCGCCTTCCTGAAGGCGCAAGGCTCCGTGCCGGGCATCCAGATCGCCCATGCCGGCCGCAAGGCATCCGCCAACCGGCCGTGGGAAGGCGACGATCATATGAAGCCCGACGATCGGCGCGCCTGGCCGATCATCGGTCCCTCGGCGGAGGCCTTCGGCGGCAATCTCCCGGTCGTTCCGCATGCGATGACGAAGGACGAGATCCATCGCGTCGCCCGCGATTTCGCCGCCGCGGCCGTGCGCGCGCGCGCCGCCGGCTTCGAATGGCTGGAGCTGCATTTCGCCCACGGCTATCTGGCGCAAAGTTTCTTCTCGCCGCTCGCCAACAAGCGCACCGACGAATATGGCGGCAGTTTCGACAACCGCGTCCGCTTCCTGCTGGAGACCTTCGCGGCGGTGCGCGCGGTGTGGCCGCAGAATCTGCCGCTGACCGCCAAGCTGGGCATTTCGGATTTCATCGCCGGCAGCCAGACGGTCGAGGAATCGATCGAATTGGTCCGGCGGCTGAAGGCGCTCGGCCTTGATCTCGTCGATGTCTCCATCGGCTTCAACACGCCCGACATGTCTGGCGTGCCCTGGGGACCGGGCTTCATGGTGCCGTTCGCGGAGCGCTTCAGGAAGGAGACCGGCATCGCGGTCGGCGTCGGCTGGTTCATCGGCGAGCCGAAGCAGGCCGACGCCATCGTCCGCGAGGACAAGGCCGACCTCGTCATGCTGGCGCATGCCATGCTCGACGATCCGCAATGGCCCTATCGCGCCGCCCAGGCGCTGGAGGTGCCGAACCCCAAATGGACCCTCCCGGCGCCCTATGCGCATTGGATCAGAGGGTAGGGGCCGGCATTTTGCCGGCGTTCCCCAACTGGATGCATGAGGTTCGACGCAACGCGCTGCGGCGTTCTCACAACCCCTCGAACAGCGCCGTCGAAAGATAGCGTTCCGCGAAGGAGGGGATGATCGCCACGATCGTCTTGCCTTCCATGCCGGGCCGCGCGCCGACCTCCAGCGCCGCCGCGATCGCCGCGCCGGACGAGATGCCGACCGGAATGCCTTCCAGCCTGGCCGCCTTGCGCGCCGTCTCGAACGCGGTCTCGTTGGAGATCGTGATCACCTCGTCGATCACGGCGCGATCCAGGATCGCCGGCACGAAGCCCGCGCCGATGCCCTGGATCTTGTGCGGGCCGGGCTGGCCGCCCGACAGCACCGGCGAATCCTCCGGTTCCAGCGCGATCATCTTCACGCTCGGCTTCCTGGCCTTCAGCACCTCGCCGACGCCGGTGATCGTGCCGCCCGTGCCGACGCCGGAGATCACGACGTCCACCTCTCCGTTGGTGTCGTTCCAGATTTCCTCCGCCGTGGTGCGGCGATGGATGTCCGGATTGGCGGGGTTCTCGAATTGCTGCGGCATCACCGCGCCGGGCGTGGCCGCCACGATCTCATGCGCCTTGGCGATGGCGCCTTTCATGCCCTTGGGGCCTTCGGTCAGCACGACCTCGGCGCCCAGCAGCAGCAGCATCTTGCGCCGCTCCAGCGACATCGTCTCGGGCATGACCAGCATCAGCTTGTAGCCCTTGGCGGCGGCGACGAAGGCGAGCGCGATGCCGGTGTTGCCGCTGGTCGGCTCGACCAGGACCGACTTGCCCGGCGCGATGCGGCCTTGCGCTTCCAGGGCCTCGATCATGGCGACGCCGATGCGGTCCTTCACGCTCGACAGCGGATTGAAGAATTCGAGCTTCAGCAGGATGTCCGCCTTGGCGCCCGCCTCCTTCGGCAGGCGGTGCATCCGCACCAGCGGCGTGTCGCCGATGGTCTGGCAGATGGAATCGTAGATGCGTCCGCGTCCGGGTTTGCCTTGTTCCACTTTTCTCGTCCTCTTAATGCGCTGCTGTCATCCCCGGCGAGCATCGCGCGTCTGCGCGATGCGAGGGAAGGGGACCCAGGTGGCGACGTTGCTCTCCCGTTGAAGATTTCGAAAGGCGCTTTCTCGATCGGGCCGCATCGGCCGAGGGCCCCGGGTTCCCTTTCCCTCGCGCCGCCTGGCGGCGATGCTCGGCCGGGGATGATGACGGTGTTTGTCTCGGCGCTTGCTCATATCGTGAAATCCGCGCCGGTTCCGCCGCCGCAATCGACGCCGGCGGTGCGCGCCCGCTGGCACAGATCCTCGATGGTGATCGCGTCCAGCCGTGCCATCACTTCGTCCTGCAAGGTCTGGATCAGCGGCGATACGATCCGCAGGCCGAGTTCCGAGCGCGGATCGACCGTCTCGCCGTCCTCGTCCTCCAGGCTTTCCGCCACCCGCACCACGTCGCCGACGCTGATCCGCCGCCGCTCCTTCGCCAGGCGATAGCCGCCGCGCGGCCCGCGCACGCCCTTGAGAATGCCGGCCCGCACCAATTGCTGCATCACCTGTTCCAGGTAGCGCTGCGGCACGCCCTGGCGCGCCGTGATCTCCTTGGCCTGCACCGGCTCGGGCCGCGCATTGAAGGCGATGTCGATGACGGCTTCCAGCGCCAGAAGGGTTTTGCGGGAAAGTTTCAGCATCGTCACGCTTGCTTCACAGTGTGGAGTCCGGTGGAACCGTGGCCGCCTTCGCCGCGCGCGGTCTGCGACAGCTCCGCGACCTCGACCAGTTCGGCGCGCTCGTGCCGCGCGATCACCATTTGCGCGACGCGCATGCCGCGCGCGATGGTGAACGGTTCCTCGCCGAGATTGATCAGCACGACCTTCAGCTCGCCGCGATAATCGCTGTCGACCGTGCCCGGCGCGTTGAGCACGGTGAGGCCGTGATTGGCCGCGAGGCCGGAGCGCGGCCGCACCTGCGCCTCGAAGCCGGCCGGCAATTCGAGGGCGATGCCCACCGGCACCAGGACGCGCTTGCCCGGCGCCAGCACGACGTCGTCGGCGACGGCGGCCAGCAGGTCCATCCCCGCCGCGCCCTCGGTCGCATAGGCGGGCAGGGGCAGGTCGCGCGCATGCGGCAGGCGCAGGACGCCGATCTTCACGCGGCCCCCTTGAGCGCCGTCGCGATCCGCGCCGCCAGCCGCGTGCCGACATCCGCCTTGGGCAAATCCGGCCAGTCCTCGACGCCGGCCGCCGTCACGAAGTGCACCGTGTTGCGGTCGCCGTCCATGATGCCGGTCGCCGGGCGCACGTCGTTCGCGACGATCCAGTCGCAGCCCTTGCGCGCCAGCTTGGCCTGCGCATGCGCCACGACGTACTGCGTCTCCGCCGCAAAGCCGATGACGAGCCGCGGCCGCCGCCGGTGCCGCGACAGCGTCGCCAGGATGTCCGGATTCTCGACCAGATGGATCGTCGGCGCCGCGGCGCCGTCCTTCTTGATCTTGTCGTCGGCCGCGACGTCGGGCCGCCAATCGGCGACCGCCGCGGCGCACACCGCGATGTCGGCGGGCAGGGCGCTCTCGCAGGCCGCCAGCATTTCGCGCGCCGTCGTCACCTTGAGCAGCTTCACGCCGGCCGGCGCCGCCAGCTCGACGGGCCCCGATACCAGCACCGTATCGGCGCCCGCCCGCGCCAGCGCATCGGCGATGGCATAGCCCTGCTTGCCCGAGGAGCGGTTGGCGAGGAAGCGCACCGGATCGAGCGGCTCCTGCGTCGGTCCCGCCGTCACCAGCGCGCGCATCCCATGCAGCCCGCCAGCCGGTACCGCGCGGAAGAAATCCTCGATCGCGGCGACGATCTGGAGCGGCTCGGCCAGGCGGCCCAGGCCGGATTCGCCGTCGGCCATCTCGCCGTCATTCGGTCCGACGAACAGGATGCCGTCCTTCTTCAGCGCCGCAAGGTTTCGCTGCGTGGCGGGATGGTGCCACATCCGGACATTCATCGCCGGCGCCATCAGCACCGGCTTGTTCGTCGCCAGCAGCGTGGTGGACGCCAGGTCGTTGGCCAGGCCGTTCGCCGCCTTCGCCATGAGATCGGCCGTCGCCGGCGCCACCACGACAAGGTCGGCGCTGCGCGACAGCCGGATATGCCCCATCTCCGCTTCGTCGGTCAGGCTGAAGAGATCGCGATAGGCCTTCGCGCCGCTCAGTGACGCAACGGAAAGCGGAGTCACGAACTCGGCCGCCGCGGCGGTCATGATCGCGGTGACGGCGCAGCCGCGGGTTTTCAGCACGCGGATCAGCGCAAGAGACTTGTAGGCGGCGATGCCGCCGCCGATGATAAGCAACACGCTCTTGCCGCGCATGGGCACCAAAACCTCGCCGTCCCGGCAATTATACCGGGAATCGCAGGGAAATATAATGATTTACGGCGCCGAAGTGTAGTTCGTCGCCAGGGGAGCAAACCGATGAACATTCAGGTCAAAAAGAGCGAATTGCCGCCTTTCCGGCCGCTGCCGCAAAAGCCGGCGGAGATTGCGCTGCGGCGGCTGGCGGACGGCACCGTCTATATCGATTCCCGCCATCCGCTGGGTCCGATGCATCGCTCCATCGCGCATCTGTTCGCGGCGCGGGCGAAGGCGCATCCCGAGCGCAACTTCATCGCCGAGCGCGCGCCGCTGCCCGGCGGCGGCACCGGCGACTGGCGCTTTGTCACCTATGGCGAGGCCCATGATCGCGCCCGGGCCATCGCCCAGGCGCTGTTGAACCGCGGCATGAACGCCGACACGCCGCTGATGATCCTGTCGGGCAATTCCATTGCCCATGCCACGATGATGCTGGGCGCGATGTTTGCCGGCGTGCCGGTGGCGCCGGTCTCGGTCGCCTATTCGCTGATGTCGAGCGATCATTCCAAGCTGAAGCACGTCTTCGCCGTCGCCGCGCCGACGATGATCTTCGCGGAGCAGGGCCCGCTCTATGCCCGCGCGCTCGCCGCCCTGGCGCTCGACGGCGTGGAGATCGTGACCGCGATGCCGATCGCCGACCGCGTCACGACCGCCTATGCCGATCTCTTGCGCACCGATCCCTCGCCCGACGTCGCGAAGGCGACCGAGGCGATCCATCACGGGACGACGGCGAAATATCTCTTCACCTCCGGCTCGACCGGCATGCCCAAGGGCGTGGTGCAGACCCACGGCATGATGTGCGCGGTGATCGCGGCGCAGGAGGCCCTGCGCACCGAGCCGCTCGATCCGACCGAGGCGCCGCAGCATCTCGAATGGATGCCGTGGAACCACATCTCCGCCGGCAACATCCAGTTCAACGGCCTGATCAATGCCGGCGGCACGATCTATCTCGACGCCGGCAAGCCCTTGCCCGGCATGTTCGAGGAGACCATCCGCAATCTGCGCGACATCACGCCGCTCGGCATCGGCACCGCGCCGATCGCCTTCGGCTGGCTGTGCGACGCGATGGAGCGCGACGCCGGCCTGCGCGATCACGTCTTCAGCAGGCTGCGCACGGCCGGCTATGGCGGCGCGACGCTCAGCCAGGACATCTATGAGCGCTTCCAGGCGCTCGCCATCGCCGCCGTCGGCGAGCGCATTCCGATGACCACGATGTACGGCGCCACCGAGACCCAGGGCGTCACCGTCGTGCACTGGATCACCGAGCGCGTCGGACTGGTCGGCCTGCCGCTGCCCGGCATCACGCTCAAGCTCGTGCCCAACGGCGCCAAGCTGGAGGTGCGCGTGAAGGGTCCGACGGTGACGCCGGGCTATCACAAGCGCCCCGATCTCACGGCCGCCGCGTTCGACGACGAGGGCTTCTATGCGCTGGGCGACGCGGCGCGCTTCGTCGATGAGAACGATCCCGCCCAGGGCCTCGTCTTCGACGGCCGCGTGACGGAGGATTTCAAGCTCGACAGCGGCACCTGGGTCAGCGCCGGCACGCTGCGCGCCCACGCCGTCGCCGCCGCCTCGCCACTGGTGTTCGATTGCGTTGTCTGCGGCCAGGACAAGCCCTTTGTCGGCCTTCTGGTGTGGCCGGCCATGGCCGCCGCCGCCCAGCTCACCGGCAAGTCCGATCCTGCCGAAATCGTCGCGGACGAAAAGCTGCGCGCCGCGATCGCGGAGAAATTCGCCGTCCACAACCGGGCCCAGACCGGCTCGTCCAGCCGCATCCGCCGCGTGATCCTGATGGCCGAGCCGCCCTCGGTCGATGGCCACGAGATCACCGACAAGGGCTATGTCAACCAGCGTGCGACGATGGATCGGCGCCGCGCGCTGGTCGATCGCCTGTTCGCCGCCCAGCCGGATGCCGCCGTGATCGCCATTGCGTAAACGCGGGCTCGATCACGATTGCCGGCAGGTGCGGCCACCTTGCGCGGCGCCGGGACTTGCCCTCACACTTGCGCCGCCAGACCGGACAGGACCCGATGCCGCTCGATCCCATCGTCAAGGGCTTTCTCGATTCGATGAAGGCCTCCGGCATGCCGAAGCTGTCGGAGGCCGGGCCGGTCGCGGGACGCGAGCAGATGGTCGCGCTGATGCAGATGGTCGGCCCGCGCGACGTTCCGGTCGGCAAGACGGAGAATCTCACCGTGCCCGGTCCGGGCGGCGCCGTTCCGATCCGCGTCTACACGCCGGTTGCGGCCGGCGGCGAGGCGATGCCGGCGCTGGTCTATTTCCACGGCGGGGGGTTCGTCATCGGCAGCATCGAGGCGGTCGATGGGCTGTGCCGCATGATGGCCAATGAAGGCGGGCTTCGCGTCATTTCGGTCGAATACCGCCTTGCGCCGGAGAACAAGTTTCCCGCCGCCCTCGACGACGCCTTTGCGGCGACCGCCTGGGTGGCGCAGAACGCCGCCGAGATCGGCGTCGATGCCAATCGCATCGCGGTCGGCGGCGACAGCGCGGGCGGCGCGCTTGCCGCCGAAGTCGCCCAGCTCGCCAAGGCCAAGGGCGGCTTCAACCTCGCGGCGCAGATGCTCCTGTTCCCGGTGGTCCAGGTCGGCGAGGAGACGGCCTCGATGCGCGAATTCGCGGTCGGCTATTTCCTCGATCGCGAAACGCTGGACTGGTTCTATGCCTGCTATCTGCCGGAAGGCGCCGATGTCGCCGACCCGCGGCTCTCGCCGCTGCGCGCCAAGGACCTGTCCGGCCTGCCGCCCGCCTTCGTCATGCTCGGCGGCTACGACCCGCTGCATGACGAGGGCATGCAATATGCCGACAAGCTGCGCGCCGCCGGCGTCAAGGTCCGCATCGCCGACTATTCGGACATGGTGCACGACTTTATTTATTTCCAGTCGGTGCTGCCGCAGGCCCGCGACGCGCTCGCCGACGCCGCCAAGGCGGTCGCGGCGCTGATGGGGTAGGGCGGCGATCCTTCCCCGCGTCCGTCATTGCCCGGACAAGCCGGGCAATGACGCCTTTAGATATCGATCGAACAGGAGCCATCCCATGTCCCTCGACGTCCATGTCCGCAACCTGCTCGACCAGATGGCGGCGCTGAAGCTGCCCAAGATGAGCGAGATCGGGCCGCAGGCCGCGCGCGCCGCGATGCGCGCCAGCATCTTCCGCGGCGGCGACACCCAGCTCGCCAAGGTCGAGGACCGCACCGTGCCCGGCCCGGCGGGCGCCGTCGCGGTGCGCGTCTACACCCCGCTCGGCGCCGACGCCGCGACGCTGCCGGGCCTGATCTTCTTCCACGGCGGCGGCTTCGTGCTCGGCGATCTCGAGAGCCATGACGATCTGTGCCGCAATCTGGCGAATGGCAGCGGTTGCCGCACGGTGGCGGTCGATTACCGCCTGGCGCCGGAGCATCCCTTCCCCGCCGCGGTCGAGGATTGCGTCGCGGCGACGAAATTCATCGCCGCCCACGCCGCCGATTTCGGCATCGACGCGGCGCGCCTGGCGGTCAGCGGCGACAGCGCCGGTGGCAATCTCGCCGCCGTGGTCTGCCAGCTCGCCAAGATCGAGGGCGCACCCGCCATCGCGTTCCAGCTTCTGATCTACCCGGTCACCCGGCTCGGCGCCGCGGTCGAGACGGCCTCGATGCGCGAGAACGCCAAGGGTTATTTCCTCGAAAAGGAAAGCATGGACTGGTTCACCAAGCTCTATTGCCCGGACGCGCAGCACCGCAGCGACCCGCGCCTGTCGCCGCTGCTGTGCGCCGATCTCTCGGGCCTGCCGCCGGCCTATGTCGTCACCGCCGGTTTCGACCCGTTGCGCGACGAGGGCCGCGACTATGCCGACAAGCTCGACGCCGCCGGAGTCGCGGTCACTTATGTGAACTATCCCGGCATGGTGCACGGCTTCTTCTCGATGCGCAAACTGATCCCCAAGGCCCGCGAGGCCGTCGCCGCCGCGGCAGCCGCGGTGAAGGAAGGCGTGGCGGTCTGACCCCTCCCGTTTACGGGAGGGGTTAATTCGGCGGTATCAGCTTTCCCGGATTCATCACGCCGTTCGGATCGAGCGCCATCTTGACCGCGCGCAGCACGTCGATGCCGAGCGCGCCTTTCTCGGCGGCGATCCAGGGCAGATGGTCCTCGCCCACGCCGTGATGATGGCTGATCGTGCCGCCATGGGCGACGACGGCTTCCGACGCCGCGGTCTTGATCGCGCGCCACTGCTCGACCTCGCGCTCCAGCGCGCGCGGGAAGATATAGGTGAAATAGAGGCTGGCCCCGTCCGGATAGGCGTGGCTGATATGGCATTGCACCACGCCATGGGCGCCCTCGCGCGGGGCGTTCTCGCGCATCGCCTTGTCCAGCGCATCGCGCACCGCGACGCACAGCGCGTCGATGTTCGACCACCGCGTCGCGGTCTCCAGCGTATCGACGCCGACGCCGCGGTCCAGCATCGGATCGCGCAGATAGGGGCCGTGGAAGCGCCCGTCCTTCCAGCGCCGGCCCTGGCCCCAACCGAGCTTGAGCCCGCGATGCTTCTGCGCGATCTCCTCGAAACCGTGCCGCGCGGCCTCGACCTCCTCGCCCCGGCCCTCGAAGCCCGCGATCATCGCACAGGCCTTGTCGTCGAAGCCCTTGGCGTCGAGATAGAGCTGCGTCAGCCGGTCCTTCACGCCGCGCTTTTGTCCGACCGACCCGAATTGGCGATAGAACCGCGTCTCCGCGGCGTCGGAGAGGCGCAGCATCGTCGCCGCGATGCCGCTCTGCACCGCCTCGCGGATCGCCGCGGTGCCGCTGGCGAAATCGCGGAACAGATAGCCGCGGTAGTCTTCGGCCTTGACCGCCGGGCGGATGCGCACCGTCGCCTCCACCACGACGCCGAACGCGCCTTCCGAGCCCAGCACCAGGTCGAGCAGCTGCGGCCCGGCCGAGGACGCGGGAAATCCGCCTACGGACAATATCCCGCGCGGGGTCGCCAGCTTCGCGGCCGCCAGCCAGGTCTCGGCGCGGCCGTAGCCGCCCGATCCCTGGCCGGCGCCGCGATGGGCGATCCAGCCGCCCAGGGTCGAGAACTCGAAGGATTGCGGGTAATGGCCGAGCGTGAAGCCCTTCGCCGCCAGCGCCTTTTCCAGCGCGGGCCCATAGATGCCGGCCTCGAAACGCGCCGTCATCGACACCGGATCGATCTCGATCAGACGGTCCATGTCCGACAGGTCGAGCGTGACGACCGCGCCGAACCCGCCGCGCGCGGCGGTGACGCCGCCGACCACGCTCGATCCGCCGCCATAGGGCACCACCGCGATGCCGAGCTCCGACGCCGCCTGCAGCACGCGCAGCACCTCGTCGGCGCCGTGCGGATAGAGCACCGCGTCGGGGCTGAGCGACAGCTCGCCGGCGCGCAGCCGCAGCAGGTCGTGATAGCTCCTGGCCAGCGCGTGAAAGGCGCGCTCATGGGCGTCCGTCCTGACGCGATCGGCGCCGACGATGGCGGCGAATTTCGCCGCCGCGTCGTCGCGCAATTTCGGCGGCGGCAGCGCGATGCTCTCCAGCGGCCGCGCCGGCGTCGCCAGCAGCGCCGGCATGCCGAGCGCGTCCGCCAGCCAGGTCCACACCTCCTCGCGGCCCGCCAGCGCATCCTGGTGCGCCGCCCAGCCCCAGCCGTTCCAGCGGATCGTCCTGCGGTCGATGGTCGTGGGTTCACACTTGTCCT
>DASWOE010000209.1:0-5940 GCA_036398875.1 Rhizomicrobium sp. | reverse complement strand
AAATCGACCACCGTCACGCGCCAGCTCGGCGCGAGCAGGTCGCCAGAGCCCTTGTTCCATGCCCAGGGCGTCTGGAGCCATTTGTAGGTCTGGCGCGACGTCACCTCCTTGGCGAGGTCGAGCCCGACCAGCCCCGGAAACGCCTTGGCCGCGGCCAGCCCGGCCGCCGCGCCGCCGCGCGTGATCGCGCCGTGCGGCATGCCCTTCTCGCGGATGCGGTTGGTCAGCGCGCGGGTATCGATGCCGGCAAGGCCGGGGATGTTGTGCGCCTTCAGCCAGCTGTCGAGCTGGCTCAGCGCCCGGTAATTCGACGGATGCTCGGCGTCGGCGCGCACGATCACGCCGCGCACCACCGGCGTCAGCGCCTCGATGTCTTCCGCATTGGTGCCGACGATGCCGATATGGGGAAAGGTGAAGCACACGATCTGCCCGGCATAGGACGGATCGGTGAGGATCTCCTGATAGCCCGTCATCGCGGTGTTGAAGCAGACCTCGCCGACGCCGTCGCCGGGCGCGCCGAAACCGGTGCCTTCGAACACCGTGCCGTCCGCCAGCACCAGCGCGCCGCGCGCAAACGCCGCCGCAGGGGCTGCGGCAGGGGCGGTCGGGGCGTCGGACATGGAGCGATCCTTGGGACGGGCCGGAAAATAGGGAGCGGGTCCGGCACGGTCAAGCTTTTGCGACAGCTATTTTCTGTTGGAGTTTCAATCGGTTGGAAAAGTGCCGCGCTTTGATTAGATTGCTGCTTTCCAAAGCGGGATCACGCCATGGGCTTGCGCGACAGGATCAACGATTCGCTCAAAGAGGCGATGAAGGCCAAGGACGCCAAGCGCGTGGGCACGCTGCGCCTCGTCAATGCCGCGCTGAAGGACAAGGACATCGCCGCGCGCACCGAGACCAGCCGCGCGCTTCTGGGCGATGACGACATCCTGTCGCTGCTCGCCAAGATGATCAAGCAGCGCGAGGATTCGATCGCCGCTTATGTCGCCGGCAACCGTCCCGAACTGGCCCAGGCCGAGCGGGACGAGATCGCGGTGATCCGCGACTTCATGCCCCGGCAGATGGGCGCCGACGAGGCCGGGGCCGCCATCGCCGCCGTGATCGCGGATATCGGCGCCGCCTCGATCAAGGACATGGGCAAGGTGATGGCGGCGCTGAAGGAGCGCTATGCCGGCCGGATGGATTTCGGCAAGGCCAGCGGCGCGGTCAAGGACGCCTTGAGCGCGAAATAGCCGCGCGATCGCGGCCTCATGCCGCCTGGGGGACGACCGGAAGCGTCAGGAAGAATTGCGCGCCGCGGCCGGGCTCCGACTTCGCCCACATCTTGCCGCCCTGGGCCTCGACGATCGAATGGCAGATCGACAGGCCGATGCCCATCCCGTCCGATTTGGTGGTGACGAAGGGCTGGAACAACTTCGCCATCACCTCCGGCGCGATGCCCGGGCCGGTATCGGCGACGGTGATTTCGATCTCGTCGGGCGTGTGGGAGCGGTCGGCGCGCACGCGCACGCGCCGCACATGGCTGGTCTCGGTCGCCTCGAAGGCGTTGCGCAGAAGATTGAGCAGAACCTGCTGCGTCGGCACTTTTTCGACCAGGACCTTGGGCAGGCTGTCCGCCGCATCGACCTCGATATCGACTTCCCGATGCCGCGGATCGAGCTTGGCAAGCTCGCTCGCCTCGCTGATCAGGGCGCCGATATCCTCCGGATTGGTCTGCGAATCGCCCTTGCGGGCGAAGTCGCGGATGCGGTCCAGGATCTCGCGGGCGCGCCCGATCTGGCCCAGCGCTTTTTCGACAAGCGCCTCGGCGCCGGAATTCTCGGTTCCGCGAAGCTTGAGCTTGACGGCGGTGAGGTAGTTCGAGGTCGCCGTCAGCGGCTGGCGGATTTCATGGCCCAGCGCCGAAACCATCTCGCCCAGTTCGGTCAGCCGTCCCGCATGGGCCAGATCGGATTGCAGCTTGTGGATCCGCTCCTTGGCGCCATGCTGTTGCGTGATGTCGCGCAGCACGCCCGAAACCGCCACGGGCGCGCCGCTGGCGTCGCGCCGGGCGCGGCCGCGCAATTCGAGCCAATGCAGGCCGCCATCGGGCCGGCGCACGCGCAGTTCGAGCGACAGGTCCGCGCTGCCCTCGGCGGCGCGGTCGAACGCGTCGTCGAGGCGCGGGGCGTCGGCCGGATCGACCGCCTCGAAAAAATCGGAACCGCGGAACGGCTTGTCGTCGTCGCGGCCGAAGCCGGCGCGGCACAGCCGCGATGCCGTGAGCACCCGGTCCGGCAGGCTGAATTCCCAGGCGCCGAGGTCGCCGGCGGCGAGCGCCATGCGCAGCCGCTCCTCGCCCTCGCGCAGCGAGGCGCGCATCTGCAGCGACGAAATGGCGACGGCGGTGGAGCGCGCCAAGGCCTCGATCAGCGCCAGTTCTTCGGCGCCAAAGGCGCGCCGCTCGCGCCAATAGGAGCCGATGGCCGCGATGGCGTGCGTCGTGCGCACCGGCACCATCACCAGGCTGTTCACGAAGGTCGGCCGATAGGCGTCGTGGGGAATGCGCTGATCGAGATAGATGTCCGAGATCGCCGCCATCTTGTCGTTCAGCATGCACCAGCCGGAAATGCAGGCGGTCAGGGGAAAGCGCTTGCCCTTCCACAGGGGCCCGATCGCGTTCTCATCGACATAGTGGCAATTGTCGCCGTCGCGCAGGACGAAGGTCACGCCGTCGGCGCCCGATATCTCGCGCGCCTTGCTGCGCACCACATCGATCGCGTCGTCCAGCGTCTCCGCGGCGGCAAGCTGCTGCACCGCCTCGACCAGCGCCAGCCAACGCTGCGACGGCACCGAAGCTGCGGCGGGGACGGACGGTGCAATCGAAAGCGGTTCGGTCATTTTCCTGGGCCGGCGAATCGACTGTTCCCGTTAATTATTGTGCACGCCTCGTCGATCAATATGTATTAATACCGATCTCCCGAAAAAATGCTTAAGTTGCAACTAGTTGTCGGTGCAATCATGTCCTGGGCCAACGCGTGATATTTGCGCCGGTCCGCCGCGGCAGGGCGGCAAAGATACCGCCCGGACCGCAAAATATGCCGCAATGCACAGATGAATCGCGATCGCGGGCGCGTTGGTGCGCCGCAGGATGCTAAAAGGCGCCATGCGTTTCGGCCCCCATCTGCTCGACGAGGTTCTGCGGCGGACGGATATCGTCCAGCTCGTCGGACGCCGGGTGAAGCTCGTCCGCAAGGGCCGCGTCATGTGGGGCTGCTGCCCCTTCCACAACGAGAAATCGCCGAGCTTCAAGGTCGAGAACGAGCGCCGCGCCTACAAATGCTTCGGCTGCGGCGCCCATGGCGACGCGTTCAAATGGCTGATGGAGACCGAGGGGCTCAACTTCCCGGAGGCCGTCGAGCGCCTTGCAGGCGAGGCGGGGGTCGAGCTCCCCAAATGGACGCCGGAGGAGGAGGCGCGCGAGCAGAAGCGCAAATCGCTCTACGATGTGGTGGAGGCGGCCTGCGCCTTTTTCGAGGATCAGTTGCGCGGGCCGGCCGGCGCGCCGGCCCGCGACTATCTCAAATCGCGCGGCCTGGGCGGCGCGGTCGCGGCGAAATTCCGTCTGGGCTACGCGCCGTCCGGACAGGCGCCTCTGCTCGAACATCTGAAGACGAAGAACATCACGGTCGACGACATGATTGCCGCCGGCCTGGCGCGCCCCGCCACGGACGAGCGCGGCACGCGCGATTTCTTCTTCGACCGGCTGATGTTCCCCATCGGCGATGCGCGCGGGCGCGTTGTTGCTTTCGGCGGCCGCGGCCTGTCGCCCGATGCCAAGCCCAAATACATCAACACCGGCGAGACCGCGCTCTTCTCCAAGGGCCAGCTGCTTTACAATTTCGCCGCCGCGCGCGCCGCCGCGATCAAGGCGCAGAGCATCGTCGTCGCCGAAGGCTATATGGACGTGATCGCGCTGGTGCGCGCCGGCTTCGACCATGCCGTGGCGCCGCTCGGCACCGCGCTGACCGAAGAGCAGCTGCAGCTGCTCTGGCGCACCGCGCCCGAGCCGATCCTCGCCTTCGACGGCGACGAGGCCGGGCTGCGCGCCGCCCACCGCGCCGCGCGCCTGGCGCTGCCGCAGCTGAAGGCCGGCTTCTCGCTGCGCTTCGCCTTCCTGCCGGCCGGCGAGGACCCCGATTCCGTCCTGCGCGCCGGCGGGCCCGCGCCGATGAAGAAGCTCCTCGACGAGGCGCTGCCGCTGTCCCAGGTCCTCTGGAAGGTGGAGACCGACGGCAAGGACTTCTCCACGCCCGAGCGTCGCGCCGGGCTGGAGCGCGCCCTGGCCGACATCGTCGCCGCGATCGGCGATTCCAAGATCGCCGACTACTACCGCCGCGACTTCGAGCAGAAGATATTCGAGGCCTTTAAGCGGCGCGCGCCCAAGCGCGACTGGCAGCCGGCCAAGCGCTGGACCGGCCGGCGCGGCGAGGCGCCGCGCCCGGCAATGGGAACCGGCGAGGCCGTGTCGCCCGCCGTGAAGGCCAGCCTGCTGGCGCAATCGGGCCGCGGCGGGGCGCGGCGGACGAAGGAAGCGGAACTGGCGTCTCTCCTGCTCGCAGAACCCGAATTGGGTATGCGTCATGGCGAATTGCTGGCCGATCTGCCCTTCTCGGACCCTTTGCTTGACAGGCTCCGCGCCGTACTCTTAAACCTCGCGGCTTCCGGCTCCAGCCTTGAAAAACAGGGGTTTCACAACCATTTGAGCCGTCTGGGAATGGACGAACTCGTCGTTCGACTGGCCGCGCGGCCGGCTTCGGAAGCCGAAACCGCCGAAGTCGAGGACGCCGAGGCCCGCTTTCTCAAGGCTGCCAGCGATCTTCGCGAAATGGCCGAGCGGGCGCCCGAACGGGCCCGTGCCATGGAGCGTTTCAAGGCCGAGGGCACGGAGGAAAGCTGGAACGAAGCGCAAAGGCTTCTGGCCCAGCACGGCGATTGAGACGGCGCACTGCGTCTCATCGCAAAGAGCGATTCACCTGCCCCATTATAGGGGGCACTTTCTGGCGGATATGAGCGTGGCGACCAAGGCAAACAAGAAACAGGCGAAACCCGCGAAGAAGCCCGCGGCCAAGACCGCGGCGGCGAAGAAGCCGGCGGCCAAGGCCTCGGCGCGGCCGCCCGCCAAGACCGCGGCCGCGGCCAAGCCTGCCGCCAAGACCACCGCCGCCGCCAAGGCCAAGCCCGATCCCAAGCTCGCCGCGAAGGCCGGCCCCGCCGTCAAGGCGGCCGCCAAGCAGCCGGCGCTCCAGCCCACCGCCAAGGCGAACGCCAAGGTTCCCGTGAAGGCCGGCGCCAAGGCCGGCAAGCCGGGCGAAGAGACGCCGGGCGACGCCGACTCGCCCCTGCTCGACATGTCGGACGTCGGCGTCCGCAAGATGATCGCCAAGGCCAAGACCCGCGGCTATGTCACCTATGACGAGCTGAACAAGGTCCTGCCCTCCGACAAGGTGTCCTCCGAGCAGATCGAGGACACCATGTCGATGCTCAACGAGATGGGCATCAACGTCATCGAATCGGAAGAGCAGGAAGAGGGCGCCGACGAGAACCTGCCCGCCACCCAGGAAGGCGGCAAGGAAGTCGCCACCAAGACCGGCACCGCCGCCGAGCAGTACGACCGCACCGACGATCCGGTGCGCATGTATCTGCGCGAGATGGGCAGCGTCGAACTGCTTTCGCGCGAGGGCGAGATCGCCATCGCCAAGCGCATCGAGGCCGGCCGCGAGCTGATGATCGGCGCGCTCTGCGAATCCCCGCTCACCTTCGAGGCGCTCACCGTGTGGCGCGACGAGCTGAACGAGGGCAAGGTCCTGTTGCGCGACATCATCGACCTCGAAGCGATGTACGCGGTCGGCCCCGAGGGCCAGGCCGCCGCCGCGGCGCAGGCCGCGGCCAGCGCCGCCC